>JAEWAG010000136.1 GCA_023391775.1 Pseudomonadota bacterium
GCCTCGGCGGAGGCGTTGCTGGGGTCTTCGATCCACGCCAGGCCATGCGCGCGGCCGTAGCCGAGCAGGCGCTGGCGTGGCACTTCCAGCAGCGGGCGCCAGTGCCAGCCGGCGCCGAAGCGGCGCAGGGGGCGCATCGCGCCGAGGCCTTCCGGCCCGGAGGCGCGCAGGGCACGCAGCAGGAAGGTCTCGGCCTGGTCGTCCTGGTGGTGGGCGGTGACCAGCACGTCGCCGGGATCGAGCGCGGAGAGCAGGGCGGCGTAACGGGCCTCGCGCGCCGCGCCCTCCGGGCCCAGGCCGGCATCGAGGGGAACCTGCACCCTGATCACCTTCAGCGGCACGTCCATGTCGGCCGCCTGGCGGGCGCAATGCGTGGCCCAGTCCTCCGCGCCTGGCTGCAGGCCGTGGTGCACGTGGACCGCGCGCAGCCCGCGCGCCCGCGCGCCCGGTTCCCCGGCGAGGGCATGCAACAACGCACTTGAATCCAGCCCACCGCTGAAACCCACGACCAGGGCGCCGGTCGCAGGTAGCTGGTCGTATGGAAGTGGCAGGCGGATGCCCATGCCGGTCATGTTAGCGGGCCGCCGCGGCGTTTCCCCGTGGGGGGGGCGCATGCAGCCCGGATCAGGCTGGCGGCAGGCTGGCCAGCTCGCTCCTGGCGCGGTTGATCCATTCGCGCTGTTCGCGCTGGTAGTAGTCCGGTAGCAGGCGCGCGCGCTCAAGCGTTTCACCGAACACCCGGCGAGCCTCGTCGGCGTGGCCGGCGCGCTTGAGCAGCATGCCGTAGCGGACCCGCGCTTCCTCACCCGGGTAGTCCTGTACCACGGCCTCGTATTCCTGCACCGCGGCCCCGGTATCGCCGAGGTCCTCCACCGCCCGTGCATACAGCAGGTGGCCGTCGCTTGAGCGGAAGCCGGGGTTGGCCGCGATCAGGCTGTCCAGCATCTGCCGGGTTTCGGCTGCCTTGCCTTGGCCGTACAGGGCCTGGGCAAGGCCGAGCATCAGGTGCGGGTCGGTGCGGTGAATGCCGCGCAGCGAGGTCGAGAACAGTTCCTCGGCACGGACGTAGTCGCCCCCGCGCAGGCATTCGATCGCCAGCTGCCGGCGGTTCTCCACGGTGTCGGCCAGGCCCAGCCTGCTGTCGGCCTGCCGTCGTTCGTGCCCGGAATCAATCTGTGAACGCAGCTTGCGTGACGCGCGCCGGGCCGCGGGAGTATTGCGGA
The DNA here is from genome assembly GCA_023391775.1 of Pseudomonadota bacterium. GTDB lineage: Bacteria > Pseudomonadota > Gammaproteobacteria > Xanthomonadales > Xanthomonadaceae > Pseudoxanthomonas. The sequence continues at coordinate 1,224 of JAEWAG010000136.1, forward strand.
GGTCGGGCAGCACTTCGGCGATCAGGTAGACCAGCACCGCCAGGTACGAAAAGACCAGCAGGATGAAGATCCAGTACAAAGGCCTGCCGGTGCGCACCACGTGCACGCAGCAGGCCAGCTGCAGGACCAGGGAGAGCAGGATGATCGGACTCATGCGCTGACGGTCTTCCGTGGAACCGCTGTGGCCGTGCCCCGGCGTTAGAGGCCGGGGCATCCCTGTCCGGATGCGCGGACGCCGGTTACGCCGCCTCGTAGGCGCCGTAGCCGTGCAGGCGCTGGTAGCGGCGCTCGACCAGCTGCGCGATCGGCAGCTGCGCCAGCGTGTCCAGCTCGTTGAGCAGCACCGCCTTGAGCCGGCGTGCCATCTGCCGCGGATTGCGGTGCGCGCCGCCGGTCGGCTCGCGCACGACCTTGTCGACCAGGCCCCGGCCGTGCAGGCGGCGGGCGGTCAGGCCCAGCTGCTCGGCCGCGTCCTTGGCCTTGGCCGCGTCCTTCCACAGGATCGAGGCGCAGCCTTCCGGCGAGATCACCGAATAGGTGCTGTACTCGAGCATTACCGTGCAGTCGCCCACGCCGATGGCCAGCGCGCCGCCGGAGCCGCCTTCGCCGATCACGGTGCAGATCACCGGCACCTTCAGCTCGGCCATTTCCAGCAGGTTGCGGGCGATGGCCTCGGACTGGCCGCGCTCCTCGGCATCGATGCCCGGCCAGGCGCCGGGGGTGTCGATGAAGGTCAGCACCGGCAGGCCGAAGCGCTCGGCCAGCTTCATCAGGCGCAGCGCCTTGCGGTAGCCCTCGGGCTTGGGCATGCCGAAGTTGCGGCGGATCTTTTCCTTGGTGTCGCGGCCCTTCTGGTGGCCGATCACCACCACCGGGCGTCCGTCGATGCGGGCCAGGCCGCCGACGATCGCCTTGTCGTCGGCGAAGGCGCGGTCGCCGGCCAGTTCCTGGAACTCGTCGCACATGACCTGCACGTAGTCCAGGGTGTACGGGCGCTGCGGATGGCGGGCCATCTGCGAGACCTGCCACGGGGTGAGGTCGCGGAAGATCTGGGCGGTGCGGATCCGCAGCTTGTCCTGCAGCGCCTTCACTTCGGCCTCGACGTTGACCGCCGGGCCCGTGCTGGCATTGCGCAGCTCCTGGATCTTGGCTTCCAGGTCAGCGATGGGCTGCTCGAAATCGAGGTAGTTCGGATTCATCCGTTGTCCGGCGTGCCGGGTAGTACAGGAAGGGCGGGAGTGTATCCGAACACACGTGATTGGACCGGACCGTACGGTACGGTGGCCGCCGCGACAGTCCCGCCGTGGGTGCTCCGGCGGTGCCCGCAACGAGCAGGGGCATCGCCGCGGCGACAGGCCGCCAGGGTCAGGTGCGGCCACTGCGCCGGGTCGCCTACGGTGGCTGGCCGGCACCAGCGCGTCCTCGACCGGTAGCGGAACGCGCTGGCGCCGCCATGGCGCCTCGGCCCCCGTCAGGCCGCGTCCGGCAGCTTCGCCACGACCTTGATCTCGAACTGGTAGCCGTACAGCCACTCCACGCCCACCGCGGTCAGCGACGGGTGCGGGGCCTCGCCCCAGTACTCGGGCACGATCTGCCACACGCGCTCGAAGATGGCCTCCGCATCGACCATGAACACGGTCACGTCGACCACGTCGGCGAAGGTGCAGCCGGCCGCTGCCAGCACGGCGTTGAGGTTGTCGAATGCCTGCCGTACCTGGGCCTCCAGCTCCGGCTCCGGGGTGCCGTCATCGCGGCTGCCGACCTGGCCGGACACGAACAGCAGGCCGCCGGCGCGCACGGCCGGGGAGTAGCGGTTGCGCTCGTACAGGGCGCGGCGTCCTTCGGGGAAAACCACATCACGGGTCATGCCTGTCTCCTTGTGGGTGCCGGCCAGCGCCGGCGCAGGCATCCACTCTAGGAGCGCGGCGGTGCCGGATATACCGCCGGCGGCCGGTTTGACTGTTTGTGGATTCCAAACAATCGGTGTGATCTGATGCGCAGAATGGACCGATTCGATGCCATGCAGGCCTTCGCCAGGGTCGTGGAGACCGGCAGCTTCACCCGCGCTGCCACGACCTTGGGCGTGGCCCGGGCGACCGTGACCCAGCTGGTGCAGCAGCTGGAAGCGCGGCTGCAGGTGCGGCTGCTTGAGCGCACGACCCGGCGGGTCGCGGTGACCGCGGACGGCGCCGCGTTCTACGAGCGTGTGGTGCGGCTGCTGGCCGACCTGGACGATGCCGAGACCAGCCTGGCCGGAGCCGTGGCCGCGCCGCGCGGGCGGCTGCGGGTGGACGTGCCGGCGCCGCTCGCCAGCCGGGTGGTAGTGCCGGCACTGCCCGGCTTCCATGCGCGGTATCCGGACGTGGAGCTGGTGCTCGGGGCCAGCGACCGGGTGGTGGACCTGATCGGGGCCAACGTCGACTGCGTGGTGCGCGGCGGCGAGCTGGCCGACACCTCGCTGGTGGCGCGGCGGCTGGCGCGGCTGGAACTTGGCGTCTTCGCCGCGCCCGGGTATCTCGCGGCCACCGGCATGCCGGCCCATCCGTGCGAGCTGGAGGCGCCGCCACACCACGCGGTGGGGTTCCTGTGGGCGCGCAGCGGCAAGCCGCTGTCCTACACGTTGCGGCGCGGCGGCGAGAGCGTGCAGGTGCACGCGCGCCACCGGCTGGTGGTGGACGATGGCAATGCTTTCATCGCTGCGGTCGCGGCGGGGCTGGGCGTGGCCTGGCTGCCGGCCTACATGGCCGCCGGCCACATGGCCCGCGGCGAGCTGGTGCGCCTGTTCCCGGACTGGCAGCTGCCGCCCATGCCGCTGGCGCTGGCCGGGCGGCCACGGCCGCACGTCAGCGCGCGCCTGCGCGTGTTCATCGACTGGATGGTGGAACTGATGGCGCCGCTGGACGCTGGCGGGCCCGGCTGAGCTCAGATCACCCAGGGGCGGCCGATGGCCACCTTGACCGCGCGCACGCAGCCCAGCCC
>JAEWAG010000147.1 GCA_023391775.1 Pseudomonadota bacterium
GTGCAGGCCCAGGTCGACGCCAGCGTGCGCTTCGCACAGGCCCAGCAGGCCAACATCCGCGACCGCCTGCGCCAGATCCGTGGCGGGACCAACCCGTCCACGTCCAACCTGGTGCTGGCGTATGCGGGCAGCGGACGCACGCCGGGCCTGTCCCTGCCGGTCGGCCGCTCGCTGGCCACCGACGCGCCGGCACTGCCACGGGGCTGGGGCATGTGGCTGTCCGGTACCGCGACCTTCGGCAGGAGCGGACGCCAGGGTGCCGGCGGTGCCTCCGACTTCAGCACCGGAGGGATCACCCTGGGTGCCGACCGGACAGTCGGCGAGCATGTGCTCATGGGCATGGCGGCGAGCTGGGGCCGCCAGGACACCGACTTCGACGGCACCCCGTCCAAGGTCGATGCCGACCAGCACTCGCTGGCGGTCTACGGCCTGTGGCGTCTGGGCGAGCACGTGTTCGTCGACGGCATGCTGGCCAACGGCCAGCTGGACTTCGAGCTTGCGCGCTGGAGCGAGGCCGCTGCCGCCACCGCCCGGGCCAGCCGCGAGGGCAAGCAGTGGTTCGGCTCGCTGACCTTTGGCTACGAGCACCGCGCGTCCGGAGGTACGAACCTGACCGGCTACGGCCGTTACGACGGCCACCGCGCCGTGCTCGATGGCTACGCCGAAGCCGGGCTGGGCCTCCATGACCTGGCCTATGGACGCCAGCGCATGGACAACAGTGCGCTGGCCGTGGGCCTGGAAGGCGCGCATCCGTTCGAGCGCCTGCGCAGCACCTGGCGTCCGTTCTGGAGCGTGGAGTACCGCAAGGCACTGGAGAACCGCGGCGACGTGGCGGTCAATTACCTGATCCGGCCGCAGGCCGACGACTACGTGTTGTCCATGCGCAGCTACAACGACGATGCCATTGCCGTGGGCGCGGGCATGGAGCTGCAGCTGCACAGCGGCTGGTCGTTCTCGATGCGGCTGGGCCACGAGCAGGGCCGCAACGCGATGCAAAGCAGCAGCGTCGGCCTGCAGGTCCGGTTCGGCAACATGCCGGCACCGGCGCCGGTCTACGTGGACGACGACCGCCTCAGCCAGGTCGAACTCAGCCGCGGCTGTGCCAGGGCTTCGACACTGGCGCTTTTCCGCTGTGGCCCGGGCACCGCCTCCGGGGACGCCGGCGTGCGCTGAGCAGGCGTGCCGGGACTGCTGCCCGGGCCGGATGGCCGGTCCGGGCAGCAATATCGCCCGGATGGGGACGCCTCAGGCCAGCCCGAAACGTTTCAGGACCCGCCCCAGCGCACGCGCGTCGCGCGCACTGTCGGCCTGCAGGCCGGCGCGGCGAGCGCCCTGCACGTTGACGAACAGGTCGTCCACGAACAGGGTGTCGACCGCGTTCCACCCCAGTTGTTCCAGCGCACGCAGGTAGACCCGTGGCTCCGGCTTGCGGCCGCCGAGCATGCCGCTGCACAGCACCCGGCCTTCCAGCCGGGGATACAGCGGCGCAACGATGCGCGGGATGGCGCGTGCCATCAGTTCGCCGTTGTTGGTCAGCACGCCCAGCGGCAGTGAGGGATCCAGCGCCAGCAGGCGGGCAATCGCCCGGGCGTCGGCGCGGGTCGCGGCCAGGCGTGCGTCCAGCCACGCGTCCTCGTCGACTGTTGTCCCGAGCCCCTGGCCGAGCTGGTGCAGGTACTCGGCCGTGGCGACCTGGCCGGCGTCGTAGCCCGCCTCCAGCCCCGTGCCGTACAGCGCCTGCCAGACCCGCTCGAACGAGGCGCCGGTGTGTGCGGCCAGGTGCGCGACCCGCAGCTCGCGACGGTAATGCGCGAGCACGTTGTCGAAATCCAGCAGCAGCTGGCGGGCGCGGGGCCTCATCGTGTCCGGTGGCCCGGCATGGCGGCCCCTTACCCCTGTCCCGGCAGGACCTGGCCGCACCTGCGGCAGTGCCAGGCGTCGGCCTCGTGGTCGGCCAGCCCGCATCCGGTGCAGCGTGCATGCGCACGCTGCGGCTGCATCGACCGCGCCAGCTCGGCGGTGTAGATGCCGGTGGGCACGGCGATGATGCTGTAGCCGATCACGATCAGCAGCGAGGTCACGAAGCGTCCGAACGCCGTGGCCGGGGCGATATCGCCGAAGCCCACCGTGCCGACGGTGACGATTGCCCAGTACATGCCGGCGGGAATGCTGGTGAAGCCGTTCTCCGGTCCCTCGACCACGTACATCAGCGCACCGAAGATCACCACGATGGTCAGCAGCGCGGCAATGAACACCGAGATCTTGCGCCGGCTGCGCACCAGGGCCTGCACCAGCACGCCGGCCTCGCTGGAGTATTCGACCAGCTTCAGCACGCGGAACACGCGCAGCAGCCGCAGCGCGCGGATCACGGTGAATGATGCGGTGGCCGGGAACAGCAGCGAAAGGAAGGTCGGCAGGATCGCCAGCAGGTCGATGATGCCGAAGAAGCTGAAGGCGTAGCGCAGCGGCCGCTTCACCACCCACAGGCGCACGCCGTACTCGAACGCGAAGGCCAGGGTGAACAGCCACTCCGCCGCGTACAGCCAGCCATGCCAGCGCGCCTTGACCGAGGGCATGCTGTCCAGCAGCACCACGACCACGCTGGCCAGGATGACCAGGATCAGGACGAGGTCGAAGTTGCGCTCGTCCGGCGCGTCGTGGTGGAAGATCCGCCGGAACCAGCGGAAGCGCGCGCCCTCGGTCGAGGCCGGCAGGTACTGGCGCTCGAACAGGCTGCCGCCTTCGGCGGGCGTGCGAACGTGCACCTCCGCATCCGGCCGCAGCGGTCCGCTCATCCAGCCAGGTCCCGGAATGCCTCGCGCGCGGCGGCCAGGGTCGCCTCCACCACCGCCTCGTCATGCGCACTGGAGAGGAAACCCGCCTCGTACGCGCTCGGCGCCAGGAACACGCCGCGCTCGAGCATGGCGTGGAAGAAGCGGTTGAACGCGCCGGTGTCGCATGCGGTGGCCTGGGCGTAGGTTTCCACCTTCTGGTCGGTGAAGAACAGGCCGAACATCGCACCGACGCCGGT
>JAEWAG010000174.1 GCA_023391775.1 Pseudomonadota bacterium
GCCCAGCCCGCCATGGGCCCCGGTGACCAGGATGACGCGACCGGCCAGCGCCTTGGGCGCGGCCACAGGCAGATCAAGCAGGCTCATTGCGACCGGGCTTCGCTGACCATGCGCTGCAGCTCGCCCGACTCCAGCAGTTCCAGGGTGATCTCACAGCCGCCGATCAGCTCACCGTGCAGGAACAGCTGCGGGAAGGTCGGCCAGTTGGAATAGCGCGGGAGGTTGGCGCGGATCTCCGGCTCCTCGAGCACGTTGATGGTGTGCAGGTCTTCGGCACCGGCGGCCTGCAGCGCCTGCACCGCGCGCGCGGAAAAACCGCACATCGGGAATGCCGGCGTGCCCTTCATGAACAGGACGATCGGCCTGCTCTCGACCTCGGCCTGGATGCGATCCATCACCGCCATTGCGAGTCTCCTGTCGACGGGGCCGCGGGCGGCCGTCGGCTACACTGAAGTTGCAATTGTAATCCCTGCGCGGCCTCTGGCGCCGCGCCCGCCGGAATCCCGCATGCCTTTCGAGTTGCCCGATCTGCCCTACGCGCGCACCGCGCTGGAACCCCACGTTTCGGCCGCCGCGCTGGACGCCCACTACCAGGGCATCCACCAGGGCCATCTGGATACGATCAACCGCATGCTGCCCGGCAGCGGCCTTGAAGACCTGCCGCTGGCAGAGCTGGTGCAGCGTGCCCGGGGCCGGCTGGCCGAAGCGGCGGCCGAGGCCTGGAACCACGCTTTCTTCTGGACCTGCCTGTCACCGCGCGGCGGGGGCGAACCGCGTGGCGCGCCGGCCGACCTGCTGGCCAGGCACCACGGCGACTTTGCCGGTTTCCGCGCCGAATTCGAGCGCATGGCCGCCTCCCTGCCGGGGTCCGGCTGGGTATGGCTGGTGCAGCGCCCGGACGGCAGCGTTGGCATCGTCACCACGCGCGGCGCCAGCACCCCGGCCACCGGCAGCGACACGCCGCTGCTGGCCTGCGACCTGTGGGAACACGCGTACTGGACCGACTACCCGGACGATCGCGCCGCCTGGCTGGCGGCGTTCTGGAAGATCGTCGACTGGGACGCGGTAGGACGCCGCCTGCGCTGAGCGCCGGCGCGCGCCTCAGCCCGCGCGCAGCACCGCGAGCACCGGCTCCACCTCGGCCCCACGACCCAGCGCCGCGCCAGCGTTGTCCAGTGCCCGGGCCAGGGCCTGGGTGGTGTCGGCGCGGAAGGTGGCATGGCCGACCTTGCGGCCTTCGCGCGCCTCCTTGCCGTAGTCGTGCCAGTGGCCGCCGGCCTGCGCCAGCACGGCGCCGACCCCGGGCATGGCCCCGATCCAGTTGAGCATGCAGGCATGGCCGCGCATCGCGGTGCTGCCCAGCGGCAGGCCGAGCACGGCGCGCAGGTGGTTCTCGAACTGCGAGGTCTCCGCACCTTCGATGGTCCAGTGGCCGGAGTTGTGCACCCGCGGCGCCATCTCGTTGGCCAGCAGCGCATCGCCGCGGCGGAACAGCTCCAGCGCGAACACACCCACGTAGTCCAGGCGCTCGGCCAGGCGGCGCGCGTATGCCAGGGCGGTGTCCTGCACCGCGGCGGGGACCGGCGCCGGTGCCAGGCTCGCGGACAGCACTCCGTCGACATGCCAGTTGGCGGTCAGCGGCCAGGCGCGGAACTCGCCATCGCGGCCACGCACGGCGACCACGCTGACCTCGCCGTCGAACGGCACGAACGCCTCCAGGATCAGCCCGACCCGCCCGGCCTGCGCACCCAGCGCCTGCCAGGCCGCATCGGCGTCGGCCCGCTCGCGGATGCGGAACTGGCCCTTGCCGTCGTAGCCGAAGCGGCGGGTCTTGAGGATGCAGGGCACGCCCACTTCGTCCAGGGCCTGCTCCAGTCCCTCGCGGCTGTCCACGGCGGCAAAGGCCGGCACCGGAATGTCCAGCTCGCGGAACAGGGTCTTCTCGGAAAGCCGGTCCTGGGCCACGGCCAGGGCCGCCGGTGACGGGTGTACCGGCAGCCGGCCGGCCAGGCGCTGCGCACTGTCGGCCGGCACGTTCTCGAAATCGAAAGTCACCACGTCGACCTCGGCGGCCAGCGCGTCAAGCGCGGCGGCATCGTCGAAGGCGGCGTTGACCAGTGGCGCGCACTCGGCCGCGCAGGCGTCGGCGGCCGGATCCAGCACCTTGAACCGCAACCCCAGCGGCAGGCCGGCCAGCGCCATCATCCGCGCCAGCTGGCCGCCTCCCAGGATCCCCACGCGACTGCGGTGGCTCATGCGCCCTGCCTCACTGCCGCGGGTCGTCATGGGCGAGGACATCCTCGGTCTGGCGGCGGCGGAACGCCTCCAGCGCGTCGGCGATGGCCGGGTGCTCGCCGGCCAGCATCGCCGCGGCGAACAGGCCGGCATTGGCCGCGCCCGCATTGCCGATGGCGAAGGTGGCCACTGGCACGCCGGCCGGCATCTGCACGATCGACAGCAGCGAGTCCATGCCGTTGAGCGCCCGGCTCTGCACGGGCACGCCCAGCACCGGCACCGGCGTCTTGGAGGCCAGCATGCCGGGCAGGTGGGCGGCCCCGCCGGCACCGGCGATGATCGCGCGCAGGCCGCGCTCCTGCGCGGTGGCGGCGTACTCGAACAGCACGTCCGGGGTGCGGTGCGCGGACACGACGCGGACCTCGTGCGGAACCCCGAGGGCCTCGAGCTTCTGCACGGCGTGCTGCATCGTTTCCCAGTCGGAACGGGACCCCATCACCACGCCGACCAGCGGGGCGGCATGGATGGGCGCGGGCGGATTGGGCTGGGCTGGCATGGCCGTCCTCGGTGGCAAGGCCGTATTCTAGCCATCTCTGCCCCCCGACCGGATGCCATGGACCGCAAGCTGCTCGACCTGCTGTGTTCGCCCGATACCCGCCAGCCGCTGGCGCTGCTGGAGTCGCGCGGGCTGGATGCGCTCAACCGCGCCATCGCCGCCGGCCAGGTGGTCCGCGCCGACGGCACGCCGCAGGCCGAGCCGCTGCGCGAGGCCCTGGTCACCCGCGACCGGCGCCTGGTGTACCGCATCGACGACGGCATCCCGGTGCTGCTGGTCGAGGAAGCCCTGGCTACCGCGCAGGTCGCCGACTTCCCGCAGGCATGAAGCCGGCCGCCGCCCTGGTTCCGCCGCCGGAGGCGGTGGTGCTCGAAGACGTGCGCCGCGCCCTGGCCGAGGACATCGGCGACGGCGACGCCACCGCCGCCCTGCTGCCGGACCAGCCGGCCACTGCCGTCCTGCTGTGCAAGGAAGACGCCGTGGTCGCAGGGCGTCCGTGGTTCGACGCCTGCCACCGGGCGCTGGATCCGCAGGTGCGCATCGACTGGCGGGTGACCGAGGGCCAGCGCGTGCAGGCCGGCACCGTGCTCGCCGTGCTGCACGGCCACACCCGCGCCCTGGTCACCGCCGAGCGCACCTCACTGAACTTCATGCAGACCCTGAGCGGCACCGCCACCACGGTCGCCGCCCATGTCGCCGCGGTGCGCGGCACCGGCGCGACCATCCTCGACACCCGCAAGACCCTGCCCGGCCTGCGCCAGGCGCAGAAGTACGCGGTCCGTGCCGGCGGCGGCGGCAACCATCGCCACGGCCTGTACGACACGGTGATGCTCAAGGAGAACCACGTGCGCGTGGCCGGCTCGGTGACCGCGGCCATCGCCGCGGCCCGTGCCGCACGCCCGGACCTGCCGCTGGTGGTCGAGGTCGAAACCCTCGATGAGCTGCGCCAGGCGCTGGCCGCCGGCTGCGACCGCATCCTGGTGGACGACTTCGACGCGGCGACCCGGCGCGAGGCGGTGCGCATCGCCCGCGGCGCCCCGTTCAACGGGCGCATCCCGCTGGAGGTATCCGGCAGCGTCGGCCTGGACGGGCTGCGCACGATTGCGGAGGACGGGGTGGATTTCATCTCCATCGGCGCGCTGACCAAGCACGTGCGCGCCATCGACCTGTCGCTGAAGCTGGGCCCGCCCCCGGCCTGAGGTCGCGCCGGCGGCGGCAACGGGCCTGCTCACGCGGCGCCGACCGCCGCCCGTTAACCTCGCCTGCATGCGAAAGGAGTCCGCATGCGACTACGCCCCCTCTGCGTGATGCTGGCACTGCCGGCGCTGGCCATGGCCAGGCCGGCGGCAGCTGTCGACGCCTGCGACATTCCCCCGCGCTACGGCGTGGAGGCGACCGCCGCCTCCATCGTGCGGACCGCCTGCCAGGAACACCGGCTGTGGCTGCGGCCGTTCATCGACCGCGACGGGCGCCTGGCGTCGCTGGCGGTGACCGAGGCCGAGCGTGCGCAGCTGGACGATGGCAGCACGCCAGCCTGGCAGCAGGTGGCACGCTACTGGCGCGAGAGCGGCACCCTGTCGGTGATGGGGGCCACGCCCGGCGCGGACAGCTGCATGGCCGTGCCGGGCGAGCGCTTCCGCGACAGCGACTGCCGCGCCTTCCTGGTCGACAACCCGTGGTCGGCGGCCTTCATTTCCTGGGTGATGCGGCGGGCTGGCGTGTCCGGCTTCCTTGCCTCGCCACGGCACATGGACTACATCGCCCACGCATGGCGACAGCCCGAGCGCAGCCCCTACACCTATGCCGATCCGTTCACCGGCAAGCCGGCCCCTGGCGACCTGCTGTGCTTCCTGCGTGCGGCCGACGAGGGCCGCGGCGCCGACGGCCTGCATGCCGCGCTTTCTGGGCAGGGCAGCATGCCGAGGCAGTCGCACTGCGAGGTGGTGATCGCGGCCAATCCGGGTGGCGACCGCACCCTGCACCTGGTGGGCGGCAACACGCTCAACGCGGTGGTGATGCGCCAGCTGCCACTGGAGCGCGATGGCCGCCTGGCGCGCGCCACCGCCAGCGGCGTGGCGGATGCCGGCTGCGGGCCGGGCCTGCCCGGAGCCTGCAGCTTCAACCGCCGCGACTGGGCCGTGCTGCTCAAGCTCAAGCCGCAGTCGCAACTGGGGCCGTCCCTCCCCCAGCAGCATCCTCCGCCCGCGGCAACCGTGCCCGCCACGCCGGTCGACGTGGACTGACGCTGCGCGCGCCCGCACGCTCGGCTAGAGTTCGGCCATGCCCAGCGTGATCCTCCTGATGATTGCCGGCGCCGCCATCGTTGCGTTCTGGAACGCGGCGCGCGCGGCGGCCGAACAGGCCGAAGCCCTCGGCCGTGATGCGTGCAATGCCGCCGGCGTGCAATGGCTCGACCAGAGCGTGCATGCCTCCGGGCTGCGCCTGTACCGGCGCGGTGACGGCTGGCTTGGCCTGGAGCGCACGTTCCGCTTCGACTATTCGCACGACGGCGCCGACCGCCACAGCGGGCGGCTGGTGCTGCGCCAGGGCAGGCTGGTGTCCTTCGTCGGGCCGTCCAGCGGTGCGCGCATCATCCCGCTGCACCCCGGCAGCCACGGCCCGGGCGAAGGCTGAGCGGTCGCGGCGACGGCCTGCAGCGGCAAGCTGCGGCGGCGCCTACTTCACCACGCGCAGGTGCGGTCGCTTGCCCGGCGGCGGCGCGTCCGGCGGCGATGGCGGGCCATCGGACGGCGGGCCATCGTGGTCGTCCGGGGAATCCGGCGGCAGGCCGCTGTCCTCGGGCAGGACCATGCCCTGCCCGGTCTCGCGCGCATACACCGCCACCACCGCGCCGACCGGCACGTGCACCGGCTGGCTGACGCCGCCGAAGCGGGCGGTGAAGCCGATCCAGTCGTTGTCCATGTGCAGGCCGACCACCGCGCGCTCGGCGATGTTCAGCACCACCTTGCCCTCGCGCACCACCCCCGGCGGCACCTGCACGCCCGGCACCGATGCATCCACCAGGATGTGCGGCGTCATGCCGTTGTCGTTGATCCACTCGGTCAGCGCCCGCAGCAGGTACGGGCGATAGGAGGTCATGCGGGGTACGTCGTCGGTCATGCGGTCAGTCTACGCGGCGCGGCGGGAATATCCCGCCACGGTGCCGGTCAGGCCGGCAGCTCGCGCAGCTTCCTTTCCTGTTCGGTGAGGCTGCGGGCAAAGCCGGGGTTGCGGAAGATGCGGTTGCCGTAATCCTCGATCGCCTTGCCGTCCTTGGGCAGCGCCACGTCCAGCGCGGGCAGGCGCCAGATGATCGGCGCCATGGCGCAGTCGGCCAGGCTCATTTCCGGATTGAGGAAGAACTTGCTGGCCTTGAACAGCGGCAGCGACTCGGTCAGCAGCTCCCGCAGGCGCTTGCGGCCGGCTTCGGCCTGCTGGCGGTTGCCCAGCTGGATAGCCTGTACCTGCGGCACCCAGTCGTGCTCGATACGCAGCATGGCCAGGCGCAGGCGCGCACGGGACAGCGGATCGACCGGCATCAGCGGCGGATGTGGGTAGCGCTCGTCCAGGTATTCGCTGACCACCGAGGCCGCGTACAGCACCAGTTCGCGTTCCACCAGGGTGGGAACGGAATGGTAGGGGTTGAGGTGGATCAGGTCCTCGGGCGGATTCTGCGAGTCCACCGGGACCAGGTCGTAGGTGACGCCCTTGGCGGCCAGCACCAGGCGAACCCGGTGGCACAGCACGTCATCGACCGCGGAAAACAAAGTCAGGGTATTGCGCATGCGCACGCTCGCTGCCATCTAGGCCTCCGACAGCCGGAATCCGCCGGCCGTACCGCCGCCGCCGGCCCCTCGCCGTCGGTCGTGATATTCGCCTGAGTGTGCCGTCGCGCCGCTGAAAAGCGCAAGGCCGGGAAGACCCCGGCCCTGGCTTTGGCACACATCACTGGAACTAGTGGACGTCGCTCCAGTACTCCTGCTTCAGCAGCCAGGCCAGGAACGTCAGCGCCACCAGGAACAGGATCACCCAGATGCCGAGCGCCTGCCGCTTCAGTGCCGCCGGCTCGCCGGCGTACTCGAGGAAGTTGGTGATGTCGCGCGCCACCTGGTCGAACTCCTGGGCCGACAACCGGCCGGGGGAGGTCACCACCAGGCGCTCCGGATGCCGCTCGCCCGTCGCCTCGTCGGGCTCGCCGTACTCGGCATGCTGCAGGCCCTGCAGCTCCCACAGCGGGTTGGGCATGGACACGTTCGGGAACAGCTGGTTGTTCCAGCCCAGCGGGCGGGTCTCGTCAAGGTAGAAGGACTTGAGGTAGGTGTAGAGCCAGTCCGTCCCGCGGACCCGGGAGATCAGGGTCAGGTCCGGCGGCATCTTGCCGAACCACTTCTCGCCATCCTCATGCGCCATCGAAACGCCGATCTGCTCGCCGTACTTGGCACCGGTGAAGTTCAGGTTGCCCATCACCTCTTCCTCGGTCAGGCCGAGGTCCTCGCCGATGCGCGAGTAGCGCAGGTACTTGAGCGAGTGGCAGCCGGAGCAGTAGTTCATGTACAGCGCGGCGCCGCGCTGCAGGGAGGCACGGTCGGACAGGTCGTTGCCGGCCTGCTGGACCGGGCCTCCGGCCGCGGCCAGTGCGGCGGCGGAGAACAGCAGTCCAGTGGCCGCTGCAGTCAGCAGGGCAATCCACTTCTTAGTCATGCGTCGTCACCCGTTCCGGCACCGGCTTGGTCTTGTCCAGCTTGGTCCACAGCGGCATGGTCAGGAAGAAAAGGAAGTAGTAGAC
>JAEWAG010000236.1 GCA_023391775.1 Pseudomonadota bacterium
GGCGACCCGCTGCTGCTCGCCGCCGGAGAGCTGGCGCGGATGGTGCCGGCGCCGGTGCTCCAGCCCCACCGCGGCCAGCACCTCGCGCACCCGCTGCGGATCCTCGCGGCCGGCCAGCTCCAGCGGCAGGGCCACGTTCTCCTCGGCGGTCAGCGACGGCAGCAGGTGGAAGCTCTGGAACACGAAACCCACCGCGCGCGCGCGCAAGGCGGCACGCGCCTCCTCGTCCAGGGTGTCCAGGCGCTCGCCGGCCAGGCGGATGCTGCCGCGGGTGGGCAGGTCCAGCCCGGCCAGCAGGCCGAGCAGGGTGGTCTTGCCCGAGCCGGAGGCGCCGACGATGGCCACGCTGTCGCCTTCAGCCACGGTGAGGTCCACGTTGTCGAGAATGCGGACCTCGCCTTCAGGGCCGGTCGCCGACTTGCCCACGCCGCGTACCTCGATGGCGGTGGCTATGCTGGAACTGGACTGGGTATCGATGGGAGGCTCCGGAATGTGGAAGAACGGAAAGGGAGGGGCCGCGGCTGGCCGGCTGCTGGTCATGCTGCTGGCCCTGCTGGTATCAGGTTCGCTGCTGGCCGCGCCGGCGGCGCGTGCCAAAGGTCCGGCCGGCCCGGTACTCGTGGTCGGTGACAGCCTCAGCGCCGAGCACAACATACCGAGGGGCTCGGGCTGGGTCAGCCTGCTGCAGCAGCGGCTGGCGCGCGACTCCGGCCGCTCGGTGGTGAACGCCAGCATCAGCGGCGAAACCAGCGCCGGCGCGCTGACCCGGCTGCCGGCCCTGCTGACCAAGCACCGGCCATCGGTGGTGGTGATCGAACTGGGTGGAAACGACGCACTGCGCGGCCTGGCCCCGGCGCAGCTGGCCTCCAACCTGCAGCGTATGGTGCAGCTTTCGCAGCAGTCCGGCGCACGGGTGCTACTGCTGGGTATCGACGTCCCGCCCAATTACGGGCCAGCGTACCGCGAACGCCTGCGCCGTACCTACCAGGACCTGGCCAAGGCCGAGGGCGTCGCCCTGGTGCCCTTCTTCCTGGAGGGTGTGGCCCTGGAGCAAGGCATGATGCAGGGCGATGGCCTGCACCCCACCGCGGCCGCCCAGCCGCGCCTGCTGGAGAACGTCTGGCCGCAGCTCAAGCCCCTGCTTTGAGGAACACGCCTTCACACGCCATCGACCCTGCGTCCGGCATGTTTCACAAAGCTGAAAACCCCTCAATGGAGTGGCGGAGACATGCGTCAGGGTAAAGAAACCTCAGGACTGGTGCTGGTCGTCGAGGACAATCGAAACATCTCCGAGATGATCGGGGAGTATCTGGAAAGCCGCGGCTTCGAAGTGGACTACGCGGCGGATGGCCTGGATGGCTATCGGCTGGCGGCCGAGAACAGTTATGACGCGGTGGTGCTGGACCTGATGCTGCCGCGCCTGGACGGCATCGAGGTCTGCCGCCGGCTGCGCAGCGACGCCCGCAAGTCGACCCCGGTGCTGATGCTGACCGCGCGCGACACCCTGGACGACAAACTCACCGGACTGGGCCATGGCGCGGACGACTACCTGACCAAGCCCTTCGCGATCCAGGAGCTGGAGGCGCGCCTGCGCGCCCTGATCCGTCGCGAGCGCCGCCAGGTCGGCTCCGAGGTGCTGACCGTGGCCGACCTGGTGCTGGACCCGGTGAGCATGCGGGTGACCCGCGGCGGCACCGAGCTGCAGCTGTCGCCGATCGGCCTGAAGCTGCTGACCATCCTGATGCGGGAATCGCCGCGCGTGGTCAGCCGCCAGGAGATCGAACGCGAGATCTGGGGCAACAGCCTGCCCGATTCGGACACCCTGCGCAGCCACCTGTACAACCTGCGCAAGGTGATCGACAAGCCGTTCGACCGTGCGCTGCTGCACACCGTGCAGAGCGCCGGCTACCGGGTCGCCGACATCGCCCAGCCAGTCTCGGCCTGACCGGTCACCCAGGGGGAGCTGGGCGGATGGGCCGGACGACGGCGGCCGGGACACCGGCCGCCTTTTCAGGGGGAACCGGGGCAAAGCCCTTTTCACTCACGGAGCAGCGATGCGCGCGAGCCTACACTCGCCGCGTCCTGTGTTGATCGCATCCATGCCCCACGGCCTGCCACGAAAGATACGAATCGCCTTCATCCTGCAGATGGTGATGGCGAGCCTGGCGATCGTCGTCGCGTTCTTCGTCGTCGGCACGCTGTTCAAGTACAGCTTCGTCCGCAGCTCCCTGCAGGAAGAGGCGCGCCACTACTGGGAGCTTCACGAGGCCTCCCCCGCCCAGCCTCCGCCCAACACCCACGCCCTGCGCGGCTACCTGGTGGAGCCGGACGGTTCGCTGATGTCGCTGCCGCCCTACCTGCGCGAACTGGGGGAGGGCTTCCACGAGCTGCGCAGCCAGGGCGAGATGGTGTGGGTGGAACGGCATCCGGCCGGCACCCTGTACATCGTGTTCCTGCGCGAGCACGCCAACCAGCTGGCCTGGTGGTTCGCGGTGCTGCCGGCGATGCTGGCGCTGTTCGCCATCTACGGCGCGACCTGGCTGACCTACAAGTCCTCCAAGCGCCTGGTCTCGCCAGTGGCCTGGCTGGCGCGGCAGGTCGCGCGCTGGGACCCGCGCAAGCCCGACGTGACCGCGCTGGCCCCGGACCGGTTGCCGCTGGACATGGAAGGCGAGGCCCGGCAGCTGGCCGGCGCCCTGCATTCGCTGGGCGAGCGCGTGCAGGCGCAGCTGGCGCGAGAGCGCAACTTCACCCGCGATGCCAGCCACGAGCTGCGCACGCCACTGACCGTGATCCGCGTGGCCAGCGACATGGCCCTGTCCGACGAGAGCCTGGAGCCGCGCCTGGCCCGCAGCCTCCGCCGCATCCAGCGTGCCGGCCGGGACATGGAGGCCGTGGTCGATGCCTTCCTGATCCTGGCCCGCGAACCGGACGTGGCCCCGCAGAGCGAGTGGTTCGACGTCTGCGACGTGGTCCACGAGGAAGCGGTCAAGGCGCGCGTGCTGCTGGGTGACAAGCCGGTGCAGCTGGAGGTGTCCTGCGTCGGCGCGCCGCGCATCTTCGCCCCGCCGCGGGTGATGCACGTGGTCCTGGGCAACCTGCTGCGCAATGCCTGCAGCTATACCGACCGCGGTCTGGTCGAAGTCACCGTGGACGAGCAGTACGTGCAGGTTCGCGACACCGGCATCGGCATGTCGCCGGAGGCGCTGGAGCGGGCATTCGAGCCGTTCTACCGCGCGCACCCGGAACTTCCCGTGGGCACCGGCCTGGGGCTGTCGATCGTGCGCCGGCTGTGCGAGCGCTTCGGGTGGATCATCGAGCTGGAGAGCACCCTCGACAGCGGGACCCGGGCGCGCGTGCGGTTCGCCCGCGAAGACGGCACGCCGCTGGAGCCGGAGTTTGCCGGGCCGGAGCTCATTGGCTGAATCTTCGCGGCGGCAACACGTCAACCGGACGCGGCGTCGTGCGTTAATTGGGTCAACGTCACCCAAGTTGCGCCCATGAGCCGAAACCTGCGTCCCACGTCCCGTCGTTCCCGCTGGCCGCTCGCCGCCGGGGTGGTTGTCCTGGCCCTGGCCGGTGTCGCGGTCTGGCATTGGGGCGGGGGGGGCGAGCGCGGTGCGGAGGGGGCGTGGCGCACCACTGCGGTCGAGCGGGGTGGCATCCGCGTGGCGATCTCCTCCACCGGCACCCTCAGCGCGATCTCCACCGTGACGGTC
>JAEWAG010000264.1 GCA_023391775.1 Pseudomonadota bacterium
GGCGAGGCCGGCAGCGGGGCGGGCGGGGCGCCGCGCCGGGGCGGACACGGCGCAGCGGCGCAAGCCGGCGGCAGCCCTGCAGCCCGGCCTCCGCCAGCCTCGGGAATCATCGGAAGGCGACGGCCGGCATCCGCCGGCGCGGTACTCAGCGACCGGCCGGCGCCTGCGGCGGCTGGTGGGCCGCAGCCTCGCGCAGCGCCAGCCCCAGCAGCACGCCAACCAGCGCCGCGTAGGTGCTGGTGGTGGTCTGGTGGGCGAACATGGATTGCGTCAGCCCGCACAGGACGAACACCGACACCAGCATCGCGCCGGCCGGCGCGGTGCCGCGCAGGCGGTCATTGCCCTGGCGTCGCCACAGGCGCAGGAACAGCCACAGCGGTACCCCGTACAGCAGCGCCAGCGCGAACAGGCCGGGGACGCCCATAGTCGCGGCCCATTCGGCGACATCGTTGTGCGCATGGCCCAGGTCGCAGCGCGCGGCCGGACGGGGGCCCTGGCACGCCGGCAGCTGTTCGCGCATGGCCCGGTCGAACTGGGCGAAACCCACCCCCGTCCATGGCCGCTCGCCGAATGCCTCGGCAGCGACCCGCAGCCGTTCCAGGCGCGCGCCGGCGGAGGACTCGTGGTCGCCGGCGTCGATCCGGGCGATGTCCTGCTGCAGCTCGGTCAGGCGCATCTGGTGGCTGATGCCCGGCACCACGCCGACCAGGGCGACGATGCCGGCCAGCCCTGCGCCCAGCAGCAGCACCCGGTAACGACGGGTGTGCCAGCCACTGCCAAGCACCACCACCCCCAGCAGCAGCAGAAGTCCCGGCCAGGCGCCGCGGGTGCCGCTGAACAGGATCGCCAGCATGCCGCAGACCAGGCCGAACACGGCCCAGTGCCAGGTGCGCGGCGGGCGGCAGAACACCACCAGCACCATCAGCAGCAGGACCACGTCGGCGAACACGATCGCGTTGACCCAGCCGGACGCACGCTCCATGCCGCCGACCAGCTGGAAAAACGCCAGCAGCACCGCCAGGCCGAGGCCGGCCATCGCTCCGCGCCACAGCCACCGCAGCTGGGGCTGCAGAGCCCAGGCCCAGGCCATCGCCCATGGCAGCACCAGCAGGCGGTCGCGGCTGTCGATGCCGTCGCCACCGCTGGCCTGGCTGGAGACCCATGCCACGCCCATGGCCAGCAGCGCCGCGGCCGCCACCGATGCCAGCGGCGCACCGATCCGGCGGGCGCCGGCGACCACGCCGGGCACCATCAGGGTGGAGGCCAGCAGCAGCAGGCCGAACGGGAGCAGCCCCTTGGGCAGGGTCAGGACGAGCGCAGGCAGGCACCACAGGGCGATCGAGGCACATCCGCGCGCGAGGCGCAGTCGCCGGCTGCCGGCCAGTTCCGCTTCAGTGCCCACCCTGTTCCTCGCCTTGCTGCGCGGTTTGAGCGGCACATCTTCACGAGCATTACCGGAACCTGTGCTGAGCCGGCGCCGTGCCGCGCTCACCCGTCCAGATCCTGGGCCTGGGTCGCCGTGGCGCGCGCACGCTCCTCGGCACTGGGCTCGCAGGTGCCGCGCACCGCGCCCGGCGGCACCAGCCACCAGCGGCGCCGGTTGGAAATGCCGGCCAGTTCGATCCGCGCCGGATCCAGGCAGGCCTCCAGCGCGTCCTCCTGCACCAGCAGCCAGCGGCCCGGTGCCTGCGCCTGCCAGGCCACACCCAGCTGCAGCTGTTCATCCCACGGGCGCTGGAAGCCGAAAGTCACCGCCGCACGATCGGCCATCAGCAGGTTCTGTTCTTTCCAGGCGACCAGGCCCAGCTCGGCATCCGGGCCGATGCGCTGGCCGGCCGCCGTCATCACCCCGCGCGCGGAGCTCGCATCGTTGAGCAGGCCGTAGCCGATGAGCGAATACAGCACCCATACCCCTGCCAGGGTGCCGGTCAGGGCGGCCACGGCGCGGCGGCGGAAGGCCACCACGCAGCCCAGGCCCCACACGCCGATGGCCAGCAGCATCCAGCCGCCAGCGAGGATCGCGCGCGGATCCAGGCCACGCCGCTCGCGCAGGTTGTCGGCCAGCGAGCCCTGCCCGTCCAGCACCGACAGCGCCCCGCCGACGAACAGCAGCGCCACCACCAGCGCCAGGCCCAGCAGCAGCACATGGGCGACGCGGCGCCGCAGCAGTCCCGGCAGCCGCGGCGCCCGCACTAGGCACATCATCGGCAGGGCCGGCATCACGTACACGTCGCGCTTGCCGTCGGGAATGGAGAAGAACACGACGATCAGCAGCCACCACGCCAGCGGCAGCAGGTAGCGCGGATCCTGCCGCCGCAGCCGGCGCCACCACGCCGGGATCGCCCACGGCAGGGCCAGCGCGGGCGGGATCCACATCGTCGCCATCACCCCGAGGTGGTACCACGGCGGCTGGTGGTGGTCCCAGGACTGCGTGTAACGCTTGGCGGTCTGCCGGAACAGGATGTCGTCCAGGTAGGCGCGGTACTCGGGCAGGTCACGCGACAGCGCCACCCCCACCACCGGCACCAGCCACAGCGACACCGCCGCCAGGAACGCCAGCGGACCAAGCCAGAAGCGCGGATTGCGCAGGTGCAGGCGCACGCCGGGCCAGCCACGCAGCGAGGCCAGCGCCGCCGGCAGCAGCAGCAGCAGCGCCAGCGCGCCCACGCCCTTGGTGATGGTGCCCAGCCCCGCCGCGGCCCAGCCCATGGTCCACCAGCGCCAGGCCGGCCCCAGCAACAGGTGGCGCAGCAGGCCGTAGTTGGCCAGGGTGATGAAGAAGGTCACCAGCGGGTCGATCTGCGCCTTCTTCGCCTGCCAGGTGAACTGGAACGCGAACAGCAGCGCCCAGGCGGCATACAGGCCGACGCGCCGGGTCCACAGCCGCGCGGCCAGGTCCTGCACGCACCACAGCGTGCCCAGCGCGGCCAGTAGCGACGGCAGCAGGAAGGACACCCGCCAGTTCCCGGTCAGCGTGTAGAAGCTGGCCTGCAGCCACATCAGCATCGGCGGCTTGTCCGAGTACAGCTCGGTGCCGCGGTGCGGGAACAGCCAGTTGCCGCTTTCCACCATCTGCCTGGCGACCAGCGCAAAGCGCGGCTCGTCGGCCGGCCAGGGATCACGCAGGCCGAGCCCGGTGCCGAGCACCAGCAGGGCCATGGTCCAGAACAGCCAGAGATCGCGCTTGCGCAGGTCCTGCATCGGCTAGGTCCGTCGTTCCGGGATGGCGGGTTATGTCAGTTCAGTCGGATTTGCGCAGCCGGGCATAGAAGAAGCCGTCCATGCCGTCCTCGCCGGTCAGGCGCTGGCGGCCGGGGCCGGCCGCATGGCCGAACGACGCCGGCAGCGGTACCGCCACCGCGCCGGGCGTGCGCGCGAGGAAGGCCTCGACCTGGCCGGCGTTCTCCTCCGGCAGGATCGAACAGGTGGCGTACAGCAGGGTGCCGCCGGGGCGCAGCATCGGCCACGCGGCGTCCAGCAGCCGCGCCTGGGCGGCCACCAGCGAGTCGATGTCCTCCGGGCGGCGGTGCAGCAGGATGTCCGGCTGCCGGCGCACCACGCCGGTGGCCGAACACGGCGCATCCAGCAGGATCGCGTCGAAGGTGAAGCCGTCCCACCACAGCGCCGGGGTGGTGGCATCGACCGGGCGAAGCTGCACGCGGCCGCCTTCCACCAGCAGGCCGCCGCGGCGCAGTGTGTCCTCGACCCGGGCCAAGCGACGCGGGTCCACGTCCAGCCCCAGCAGTTCCAGCTGCGGGTCGCGCTCGAGCAGGTGCGCGGCCTTGCCGCCGGGCGCGGCGCAGGCATCGA
>JAEWAG010000329.1 GCA_023391775.1 Pseudomonadota bacterium
CCACACCGTGGGCGGCCTGTCGGCGCACACCGGCCAGGGCGGCCTGCTGGAGTGGTATGGCCAGTTCCGCGGCACGCCGCCGGTCGCCCTGGTCCATGGCGAGGACGACGCGCGCCAGGCGCTGGCCGCGGAGATCGGGCGCCGCTACGGGGCGCGGGTCGAACTGCCGCGGCTGGGCACGCGGCTGGCGGTCTGAGGCGGGCGCCGGCGCCCGGGTGGTATACCTGCCGCATGCGAAGCGATGACAACCGGCGTGACGTTCTCCTCGTAGGTGGCGGCCACAACGGCCTGGTCTGCGCCGCCTACCTGGCAAAGGCGGGGTTGAAGGTGACCGTGCTGGAGCGCCGCGACGTGGTCGGTGGCGCGGCGGTGACCGAGGAGTTCCATCCCGGATTCCGCAACTCGGTGGCCTCGTACACCGTCTCGTTGCTGCAGCCGAAGGTGATCGAGGACCTGGACCTGCACGGCCACGGCCTGCGCGTGGTCCTGCGCCGGCGCAACAACTTCCTGCCGCTGCCCGATGGCGGCTACCTGCTCACCGGCGGCGGGCGCACGGCCGAAGAGGTCGCGAAGTTCTCCCGCCGCGACGCGGAGATGCTGCCGGCGTACGAAGCACGCCTGGACGCGATGGCCGACGTGCTGCGCGCGCTGGCCCTGCAGCCGCCGCCCAACGTCACCGATGGCGGCTGGCTGCAGGCGCTGCCGGAACTGCTGCGTACCGCGCGCCTGGGTCGCCAGCTGCACGCGCTGGACCCGGCCCTGCGCCAGGACCTGCTGGACCTGTTCACCGTCTCCGCCGCCGAGTACCTGGACCGCTGGGTGGAGAGCGGACCGATCAAGGCCCTGTTCGGGTTCGACGGCATCGTCGGCAATTACGCCAGCCCCTATGCGCCAGGCACGGCTTACGTCCTGCTGCACCACGTGTTCGGCCAGGCCAACGGGGTCAAGGGCGCCTGGGGCCATGCGATCGGCGGGATGGGCGCGATCACCCGGGCCATGGCGCGGGCCGCTGGGGCCGCCGGCGCGGAGATCCGGACCGGGCAGGGCGTGGAACGGGTCCTGGTCGAGGACGGCCGCGCCGTGGGCGTGGTGACCTCGGGCGGGGAGACGCTGCGCGCCCGCGCGGTGGTCGCCAACGTCAATCCGAAGCTGCTCTACCAGCGGCTGCTGCCGGCCGGAGCGGTGCCCGCGGCCACCGCCGAGCGCATGCGCAACTGGCGCTGCGGCTCGGGCACGTTCCGCATGAACGTGGCGCTGTCGAGGTTGCCGGACTTCAGCGCCCTGCCCGGGTCGGGCGAGCACCTGACCGCCGGCATCATCCTGGCGCCGAGCCTGGACTACATGGACCGTGCCTGGCGCGACGCACGCGAGCACGGCTGGTCGCGCGAGCCCATCGTGGAGATGCTGGTGCCTTCCACCCTGGACGACTCGCTCGCGCCGCCGGGCATGCACGTTGCCAGCCTGTTCTGCCAGCACGTGGCCCCGCAACTTCCCGGCGGCCGCAGCTGGGATGACTGCCGCGAGGAAGTGGCCGACCTCATGCTCGCCACCGTGGACCGCTACGCGCCCGGTTTCGCGGCCTCGGTGCTCGGCCGGCAGGTGCTCAGCCCGCTGGCCCTGGAGCGCGAGTTCGGCCTGGTCGGCGGCGACATCTTCCATGGCGCGCTGAGCCTCAACCAGCTGTTCTCGGCACGGCCGATGCTGGGCCAGGCCGGCTACCGCGGCGCGATCCCGGGCCTGTACCTGTGCGGCTCCGGCACCCATCCCGGTGGCGGGGTGACCGGCGCCCCGGGCCACAACGCCGCGCAGGTGGTGATCGCCGACCTGCGCTGAGCAGCGGACCAGGCAACCCGGAGGGCGGTCGGGATGTCCGGCTCAGCCGGGCGGACGCACTCCGTGGGCGCGACCCAGGGCCAGCGCGAGCGGATACGGTTCCGGATCGTCGCGGTTGCTGAGCACGATCACGGTCAGGCGCTGCGCCGGCCAGCGCACGACCACGTTGCGGAAGCCGATGCTCTCGCCGCTGTGCCAGACGCTGTCGCCATTGAGGCGCCAGCCGAAGCCGTAATGCGGCACATCCGGCTCGCCGGTGGCGACGTGCGGGGTGAACAGCAGTGCGCGCCAGGGCGCCTGCAGCAGGCGGTCGTCGTATAGCGCCGCGTCCCAGCGCGCCAGGTCGTCGATGCTTGAATAGATGCCGCCATCGCCCAGCACGGCGCTGGTCGGGCTCTGGTCGGTGCGGATCCAGGTGCCGTCGACCGGGCTGTAGCCATAGGCACGATGCGCGACGCTGTTCCTGCCCTGGCGATGGGCCACGCTGTCGCGCATGCCCAGCGGCTGGAAGATGCGGGTGTGCAGGAACCCGGCGAAATCCTGGCCGGAGGCGCGCTCCACCACCAGGGCCAGCAGCGCGTATCCGCTGTTGCTGTAGCGGTAGGCGCTGCCCGGCGGAAAATACGTGTGGTCCTGCGCTTCCAGGATGCGCAGTACGTCCGCGTCGTGGAGCTGCCGCGCAAGCCCCTCAGGCAGGAAATCCTCGTAGTCGACCAGGCCGGAGGTGTGGCCCAGCAACTGGCGCAGGCTGATGGCGTCGGCCGCCGCGGGCAGGGACGGCAGCCAGCGGCGGACCGGGTCGTCCAGCGACAGCCGGCCGTCCTGTGCCAGCAGCAGGATCGCCGTGGCGGTGAACTGCTTGGTCACCGAGGCCAGGCGATAGCAGGTGGCCGGCGTGGCCGCTTCTCCGGCTTCCAGGTCGGCCATGCCCCAGGCCGCGCGCAGCACGGGCTCGCCGTCGCGCAGCACCAGCACCGAGGCTCCGGGCACCTGGCCCTGGTAGCGCTCCAGCAGCGTGGCCACCTGCGGTGGGATGGCATGCATCCCGGTGCCGGCAAGCATGAGCAGGGGCAGCAGTGGCAGCATCGCATCGGCTCCGGGCGGGGAAGGCCGAGACTAGCCTGTCGACGCGGCGCCGGCGAACCGCCGGGCCGGAGTCACGCGGCGGCCTGCTCGCGCAGCTGGCGGGCGCGCCCGGCGCCCAGGTAGCCGATGATCAGGCGCCGCATCAGGTACAGCAGCGGGATCAGCGCGATCGCGCACAGCATCTTGTAGGCGTAGTTGAGCGAGCTGACCGCCAGGAACAGCGAGGTCGGCCACTTCTGCGGGCCGAGCACGAAGGCGATCCAGATCACCACGAAACTGTCCACCAGCTGCGACACCGCGGTCGAGCCGGTGGCGCGCAGCCAGACGTGGCGTTCGCCGGTGGCGCGGCGGATGCGATGGAACACCGAGACGTCGATCAGCTGGCCGACCACGAAGGCGGTCAGCGAGCCGGCGATGGTCCACAGCCCCTGGCCGAACACCGCCGCGAAGGCCGCCTGGTAGTCCGGCACGCCCTGGCCCTGGGCCGCGTCGCGCCACCAGCCGGCAGGCGCCAGGGAGATGGCCGCGAACGCGAAAAGGAACCCGTAGCAGATCAGCCCCGCGGCCAGCCAGGAGATGAATCGCACGCCGCGGCGGCCGAAGAACTCGTTCACCGTGTCGGTCATGATGAACACCACCGGCCACAGCAGGGTGCCGGCGGTGAAGCTCAGCGAGCCGGTCTGGCCGAACAGGTTCCACTCCAGCGGTGCCAGTCCGAGGGTGTCCTCCAGGGCGAAGATCTTGACCCCGATGAATTCGGCCAGCACCGCATTGGCGCAGAAGAAGGCGGCCAGCACGATGAACAGGCGGACCGCACGGTCCTGGAGTGGCCGTGCGGTCGCGACCTCCATCAGCGTTCGCCGGCGCGGGTGAAGGGCATGGTTTCCGGGGCGACCGCGCCGCCGGAGATGATGAAGCCCATGGCCTGGTCCACGGTCCAGTCGGTGGGCGTGAGCAGTTCCACCGGCACCACCTCCAGATAGCCGGAGGTCGGGTTGGGCGTGGTCGGCACGTACACCGCGGCCAGCTCGCGGCCGGTGCCTTCCTCGCGCAAGACGCGGGTGACCAGGCCGATGGCCTTCATCTCCCGGTGCGGGAAATCGATCAGGACCACGCGCTGGGTGCTGCCCGGCTTGGTCTGCAGGATGTCCAGCAGCTTGCGCGCGCTGGTGTAGATCACGTTGGCCAGCGGCACCCGCGCGATCAGCGCCTCGAACCAGCCCAGCAGTCGCTGGCCGACCACGCGCCGGGCCAGGGCACCGACGCCCAGGATCACCAGCATCGTTGCCAGCAGGGCAATCGTGTTCTGTACCCACACCGCCTGCACCCAGCCCAGGTAGCCGGGGAAGGACGCGGCGATGCGCTGTGACAGGGGTACCACCCACGGGCTGCTGATGCCCGAAAGCAGGACGAAGACGAACTTCACCACCACCCAGGTCAGCCACAGCGGCAGCAGGGTCAGCAGGCCGGTGACGAACAGGCGTTGCAGGGAGGTGCGCGGCGGCGCATGGGGGTCGGGCGACATGCGGCGGATTGTAGCCTTCGGCGGTTATGCTGGGGCCAGGCAAGGGATGCCAGGGGAGAAATGCAGTGATGCGCTTTCTGAAGTGGTCGGGCGGGATCGTGCTGGGGCTGGTGCTGCTGGCCGTGGCCGGATACATGGGGTTGCGCGCGCTCGGTCCGCCGCAGGCCGAGCGTGAGGCGCTGGCCCTGCTCGATGCCGGGCCGGAGCCGGTGGTGGGGGTGGATGGATTCGCCGCCCTGTACACGGTCCGGCACGACATTCCCGCATCCGCACGGGATGCGGTGGTGGCAGAGGACGTCCGCCGGCTTGTCGCCAGCGCGCCCCCGGGCGAGGACGGCGCACCGGCATGGACCAGCGCCCTTGGGCAGTGGCCGTCGCTGGAGCCGGAGCGGGCGCAGGATGATCCATCGTGGTGCTCCGCCCGCGCCGATGATTGCCTGGACCGCGTGCGGTCCGCTCCGGATGCCTACGCCGGGCTGCTGCAGCGCCATGCCGGTGTGCTGGACCGCACCGCCGAACTGCGCGCCGCGCACCGCTTCGCCAATCCGTTCCCGCCACGGCTGGATGCGCCGGTGCCCGCGTTCCAGTCCGTGGTGCGGCTGGCAACGCGGACGGCCTGGCGCTTCCAGGCCGGGCAGGTCGACCTGGCCATGGCTGATGCCTGCGAGGACCTGGCCCTGGGCCGACGCATGATCGAGGCCGGTGACAGCCTGATCGGCAGCATGGTCGGCGCGACCCTCGTGCAGGACAACGCCAGCCTGCTCGGCCAGATGCTGGCCGAGCTGCCGCGCGAGCACCCGTTGCCGGCGCAGTGCGCCCGGGCCGTCACCCCGGTCCTGGCGCTGGAGCAGGGCCTGTGCCGGACAATGCAGTCCGAAGGCCGGTACGTGGTCGCCGGGCTGCGCAACCTCGACGCATTGGCGGCCAGCGGCCGGGACATGCCGGAATGGCAGTTGCGGCTGCTGTTCGATCCGGAGGCCACCGCGGCCCGCGTGGCCCCGGCCTTTGCCGTGTATTGCCAGGAGCCGGCCCGCAGGCAGCTGTCGGCCGACCTGCCGTTGCCGCCCGCCGCGCTGCCGACGAAGTCGCCGCGATGCCTGGCCAACGCCATCGGCTGCATCCTCTCCGACATCGCCGCGCCCCCTTATGCGGACTACGCGCGGAGGCTGCAGGATGCCGACGCCCAGTTGCGCACCCTGGCCGCCATGCTGGAGCTGCGCGGCCAGGACGGGGCAATGGACACCGCGGCACTGGCGCGGTTGCCGGCCGCGCGGGGCGACCGTGCGCGGCCGCTGCTGCTCGATGCCGAAGCCGGCACCCTCGGCGTGGCCCTGTACGGCACGCGCGGCGATGCCGACGCACCGGGCACCTGGTCGGTGCCGCTGCCGGCCAGTCGCCTTCAGGTGGTGCCGGCGTCGCCCTGAGCCCCGTCGCGGGCCGGCCGCCGGTCCGGCTTGCGCCGCACGTAGACCTGCTTGCGTACCCGGGCGACCACGTCGCCCGCCGCATCGCGGATCCCGTTCTCGAACCAGTGCAGGTGCTTGGCCCCGCCGGCCGTGGCCTGCCGTATCTCGGCCAGGACGTCCGGGGTGATGCGGAACTCGGTCCAGACAGTGCCGCGCCCCGGCTTGAGGAAGTCGATGCTGCCGGACTGGTCCCAGACGTAGTAATCGCGCCCCAGCTGCTGCATCAGCAGCAGCATCCAGAACGGGTCGCTCATGGCGAACAGGCTGCCGCCGAAATGGGTACGCACGTAGTTGCGGTTCCAGGGCCGCATGCGCAGCTCCACCCGCGCATGGCTCCAGTCGGCGGCAATGCCCGTGACCTGGATCCCGGTGAACAGGAACGGGGGCCACAGGTTCATGCCGTGGCGCAGGAGCGTGGGATTCATGCGCGGTGCCGATGGAAAAGGGCGCGCAGCCTACCATACGTAAACGTACGGAGATGGTTGCACGCGCGTCCCGTCGGGCGTCTGGGCTATCCTGTGGCCCTTTTCCGGCCGCCCTGGCCCCTGAACGGAACCCCCTTCCCGCATGAGCTGGCTCAGCAAACTGATGCCCTCCGGCATCCGCACCGAAAGCGCCGCCAACCGCAAACGCAGCGTCCCCGAGGGGCTGTGGGAGAAGTGCGACCGCTGCGGTGCGGCGCTCTACCGCCCGGAGCTGGAGGAAAACCTGGAGGTCTGCCCCAAGTGCAGCTTCCACATGCCGATCCGCGCCCGCGCGCGCCTGGCCTCGCTGTTCGACCCGGGCAGCACCACCGAGATCGCCGCCCGCCTGGCCCCCACGGACGTGCTCAAGTTCCGTGACCAGAAGCGTTATGCCGACCGGATCAAGTCCACCCAGAAGGCCACCGGCGAGTACGACGCCCTGGTGGCGATGGAGGGCACCCTGAAGGGCCACGCCCGGGTCGCCAGTTCGTTCGACTTCGCCTACATGGGCGGCTCCATGGGCTCGGTGGTCGGCGAGAAGTTCACCC
>JAEWAG010000373.1 GCA_023391775.1 Pseudomonadota bacterium
GCCTCGGCGAGGTTGCCGAAGCCGGCGGCCAGGCGCCGTCCGGCATCACTGCCCGCGAGGGCCTGCGGAACCTCCAGTGCCAGGTCGCAGCGGGTGAGCGCGTCGTTGACCCGCTCCAGCAGCGCGGCCGGCGCAGCTTCGGCGCGCAGGCGCTGGGCCAGTGGCTGCAGCAGCGGATGGGTCACGGCAGCGGTGCATCCGTCGCTCGCCAGCCGCCCGGCCTCGCGCAGCAGGGTGGCGGTCTCGGCGTGCGGCAGGGAGACGACCCAGCCCTCGCCGCATCCGCCCTGGTAATGCAGGCGCCGGGCCGGATCATCGCCGGGTGCGACCCATACCCCGCCGCCTTCGGCGAACGCCGCCACGTCCAGCCCCCACAGCACACTGCCGGCCGGAAGCGGCAGCTGCGCACCGTCCAGGCCCAGCACGTCCCGCGCACTGCGGTTGACCGCGGTGATCCGGCCCTCGCGGTCCAGCCGCAGAAGTCCAACCGGCGCATCAGGCAACGCCGCCGCATCCTGCATCCCGCCCGGCGACACCGGCGCCGGCTCCTTGATCGTCGACATCCCCACCCGCCCCTTTTCCCGGATATCCGCCTTAGCGGCCGCCCGTCCTGTCTTTGAAGGGGCGCCGGACCGGCGGCGCCCGGCTCACGGCAGCTGGCGCATCGCGCGCCCGTGCGCTTCCACGATCCGCAGGGTGGAAGCATCGCTGTCGAACAGCGAGAACAGCCCCTGCGCCTCCTGCGGCGGATCGCCGGTGAACGGGTCGCCCGCCTTCCACATCCAGTCCGCGGGGGTGGTGCGGCCGCGGCCGCCCCAGGCCCAGAAGTTGGAACCGGCAAGCGGCGCACCGGCGCGCGCATGTTCCAGCACCCGCGCGTAGATGGCCGCGTAGAAGCGGTCGCGCGCGGTGACGCCGGAAGCCGGGTCGTAGGAGCCCCCGTCGCGGTTGAGGCCGAACTCGGACAGCACGGTCGGCTTGCCCAGCCGGGTTGCCATCTCCACGTGCCGGTCGATGTAGGCCAGCGACGTCTCCAGCCCCGCCTCCAGGCGTGCGGCCGGGTCGTGGTGGTCGACCCAGTCCCAGTTGGAGGGCCACAGGTGGAAGGTCAGGTAGTCCACGTTCGGCGAGGCGTGGGCGATCAGGTAATAGTCGTCCTCGGCCAGCGCGCCCTTGTTGCCTTCGCTGCCGGTGCTGACCAGCTGCCGTGGTGCGAGCTGGCGGATGAAGCCGGCGGTGTCGTGCACCCACTGGCGGTAGGCCTGGAAGTTGGCCGCGCCATCGGCGTCGCTGCCGGGCCGCGGTTCGTTGGCCAGCTGCCAGGACATCACCGTGGGATCATCCACATACCGGATGCCGTTGACGCTGTTGCGCCGGGTGATGACGGTGCGGATCGCGTCGCGGTACCAGGCCTGTGCCTGCGGGATGGCATAGAAGCGGGCCGAGTTCTGCATGAACCCGTTCCAGTCGCCGGTGTAATCCGGGTCGTGCGCGGCCACGGTGCCGCCGGTGGCCCAGGCCACGTACTGCGACATGCCGCCGGACCACTGCCAGAAGTTGTTGAGGTACAGCACGGCCTTCATGTCGCGCCGGCGCATTTCGTCCAGCAGCACGTCCAGCCCCTGCAGCAGGCGCTCGTCGTACTGGCCGGGCGCGGTCATGAACGCCGGCCGGACCCCGCGCCGGAAGTCGCTGGCCTCGCTCATGGCCAGCACGCGCAGGTTGTCGATGCCGGCGGCCTTGAGCTGGTCCAGCTCGCTGCGTAGGCGTTCACGGTCGCCGATGCCGTCCTCCGCGCCCAGGTAGGCGCCATACCAGAAGTTGGCGCCGGCAAAGCGATAGGGCTTGCCGTCGACCACGAAGCCGGTGCCCTGCACCTGCACGAAGCCGGAGGGCGCGGCGGCCGCCACGGCACTGCACAACAGCAGCGCCAGCAGCGCGGCCATGGCAGGAACCCGGCGCGCGGACCGGCCAGATATCGATATCGCAGGCATCACGGACTCCCTCTTCAGGGCGCGCATTAGAACCTGCGTCCCGCAGGGTCGGCACGCTGCAGCGCACATCCGCCGCCGGGCGTGGCGGGGTCCACATGCGACGGCGCGGCAGGCCTCCACCAGCAGGTGCCGCCACACGCGTCCTGCGGACGACTCAGTAGCCGGCCGCCTGGCCGTCCTTGCGGCTCTCCGAGGCACCGTAGTACACGCCGCTGTCCGGATCACGCGCAATGGCCTGGTAGCCGCCATACGGGCCGTCGGCGTAGGTCACGCGGTGGCCCTTGCGCATCAGCGCGCGCACCGTCTCCCAGGCGAAGCCGGTCTCCAGATTGATCTCGCCGCCGTCGCTCATCACCGTGGCCGCGCCGGTCGGCTCGGTCGAGCCCTCGTGCTGGATGCGCGGCGCGTCGCCGGCCTCCTGCAGGTTCATGCCGAAGTCCACCAGGTTCATCACGATCTGCACGTGGCCCTGCGGCTGCATCGCCCCGCCCATCAGCCCGAAGCTCACCCATGGCCTGCCATCGCGGGTGATGAAGGCCGGGATGATGGTCTGGAACGGCCGCTTGCCCGGCGCATAGCAGTTGGGATGCGCGGGTTTGCGCTCGCAGCCGGCCAGCACGAACATCTCGCCACGGTCCTGCAGGATGAAGCCCAGTCCGTGCGGCGCCATGCCGCTGCCCATGCCGCGGTAGTTGGACTGGATCAGGGAGACCATCATGCCGTCGGCGTCGGCGGTGGTCAGGTAGATGGTGTCGCCCTCCTCCAGCTGCTTGGGCGTGGCCGGCTGCACCTCGCGCAGCGCCTTGTCCGGCGAGATCAGCGCGCGGCGCTGCGCGGCGTAGCCCTTGGATACCAGCCGCGCCACCGGGGCCGGCTGGAACGCCGGGTCCGCATAGAAGCGCGCGCGGTCGGCAAAGGCCAGCTTCTTGGCCTCGGCGAACAGGTGCAGGTGCTCGGGCGAGCCGAACGGGATCTTCGAAAAATCGTAGCCCTCGAGGATGTTGAGCATCTGCAGCGCGGCGATGCCCTGGCTGTTGGGCGGCAGTTCCCAGACGTCGTAGCCGCGGTAGTTCGTCGACACCGGCTCGACCCACTCGCCCTGGTGCGCGGCCAGGTCCGCGTAGGAGAGGAAGCCCCCGTTGGCCTTGAAGTAGGCATCGATCGCGCGGGCGATCTCACCCTTGTAGAACGCGTCGCGTCCGCCTTCTGCGATCTTCTCCAGGGTGGCGGCGAGGTTGGGGTTCTTCCACAGCTCGCCCTTGCGCGGAGCGCGGCCGTCGATGGTGAACTGCTCCACGAAGCCCGGGTATTGCGACAGCCGCGGCACCGAGCGGTCCCAGTAATAGGCGATCACCTCGTGCACCGGATGGCCCTGGCGGGCATAGCGGATCGCCGGAGCCAGGTTGTCGGCCATCGGCAGGCGACCGAAGCGGCCGTGCAGCGCGAACCAGCCATCGACCGCGCCTGGCACCGACACCGGCAGCGGACCGTGGGCGGGAATATCGCTGAGGCCGCGGCGGTGGAACTCGGCCAGGGTCAGCGACTTCGGCGAGCGGCCGGAGCCGTTGTAGCCGTACAGCTTCCGCGTCTTCGGATCCCACACGATGGCGAACAGGTCGCCGCCGATGCCGTTGCCGGTCGGCTCCATCAGCCCGAGTGCGGCATTGGCGGCGATCGCCGCATCCACCGCTGAGCCGCCCTGCCTCATCACGTCCAGCGCGATCTGGGTGGCCAGCGGATGCGAGGTCGCGGCCATGGCGTGCGGCGCGATCACCTCCGAGCGGGTGGCGAAGGCAAGGCCGGTGACGCGGTCGGCCGCGGGCGCCGCCGTGGCCAGCAGCAGGCCGAGGGCGAGGAGGGAGGATCGGAACGCGGGCATGGCAGCTCGCCGGCAGGGAAAGCCGCACGATAGTCGATCCTGCGGGCCGTGCGCCCGGGCCGGGCGCACGGATCCGGCCGCTCAGCCTTCCAGCAGTTCGCGGTCGCGCACCGCGCCCTTGTCCGCGCTGGTCGCCAGCAGCGCGTAGGCCTTCAGCGCGGTGCTGACCTTGCGCGGACGCGGTTCCGCCGGGCGCCAGCCCTTCGCATCCTGTTCGCTACGGCGCGTGGCCAGCTCCGCCTCGTCCACCAGCAGCTCGATGCTGCGGGCGGGGATGTCGATGCGGATGCGGTCGCCATTGCGCACCAGGCCGATCGCGCCGCCCGCCGCCGCCTCGGGCGAGGCATGGCCGATCGACAGGCCCGAGGTGCCGCCGGAGAAGCGGCCGTCGGTGAGCAGTGCGCACTTCTTGCCCAGGCCCTTGGACTTCAGGTAGCTGGTCGGATACAGCATCTCCTGCATGCCGGGACCGCCCTTCGGCCCTTCGTAGCGGATCACGACCACCTCGCCCGGCTGCACCTCGTCGCCGAGGATGCCCTTCACCGCCGCCTCCTGGCTTTCGTAGACCCGCGCCGGGCCCTCGAACACCAGGATCGATTCGTCCACGCCCGCCGTCTTCACCACGCAGCCGTCGAGCGCGATGTTGCCGTGGAGCACCGCGAGGCCGCCCTCCTTCGAAAAGGCGTGGTCCATGTCGCGGATGCAGCCCTCGGCGCGGTCGGTATCCAGCGACGGCCAGCGCGTGTCCTGGCTGAAGGCGACCTGGGTCGGGATGCCCGCCGGACCGGCGCGGAAGAAGGTGTGCACGGACGCGTCGGCGCTGCGGGTCACGTCCCAGCGCTCGATCGCCTCGCCCAGGCTGGGCGCATGCACGGTCGGCACGCCGGTGTGCAGCAGTCCGCCGCGCGCCAGCTCGCCGAGGATGGCCATGATGCCGCCGGCGCGGTGCACGTCCTCGATGTGGTACTTCTGCGTGTTCGGCGCGACCTTGCACAGCTGCGGCACCTTGCGCGAGAGCCGGTCGATGTCGCGCAGCGTGAATGGCACCTCGCCTTCCTGGGCCGCGGCCAGCAGGTGCAGGATGGTGTTGGTCGAGCCGCCCATGGCGATGTCCAGCGCCATCGCGTTCTCGAATGCCTCGAAGCTGGCGATGCCGCGCGGCAGCGCACGCTCGTCGCCGGCGCCGTACCAGCGATGGCACAGCTCCACCGCGGTCACGCCCGCCTTCTTGAACAGCGCCTCGCGGTCGGCATGGGTCGCCACGACCGTGCCGTTGCCCGGCAGCGACAGGCCCAGCGCCTCGGTCAGGCAGTTCATCGAGTTGGCGGTGAACATGCCCGAGCACGAACCGCAGGTCGGGCAGGCGCTGCGCTCGACCGCAGCCACCTGCTCGTCCGAAGCATTCGGATCGGCGGCCATCACCATCGCGTCGATCAGGTCCAGCTTGTGGTCGGCCAGGCGCGTCTTGCCCGCTTCCATCGGACCGCCCGACACGAACACCGTGGGGATGTTGAGCCGCAGCGCGGCCATCAGCATGCCGGGCGTGATCTTGTCGCAGTAGGAGATGCACACCAGCGCGTCGGCGCAATGGGCATTCACCATGTACTCGACCGCGTCGGCGATCAGCTCGCGGCTGGGCAGCGAATACAGCATGCCGTCGTGGCCCATCGCGATGCCGTCGTCCACGGCGATCGTGTTGAACTCCTTGGCCACG
>JAEWAG010000379.1 GCA_023391775.1 Pseudomonadota bacterium
GCCCCATCATCACCCCCGACTCGCCTGCCGCCACATCCACCTCCGCGCCGGCCAGCCCGGTAGCCGCAGGCGGCGTGGCCGCCGACGGGCCCGGCCCGGCAATCATCCGCCCCGACCGGGATCCTCATCCGGACGCGGGAATCGGTTGACAGCATTCCACCGGTGAACCGGGCGAATTGTTGCAAAGCACAAATCGCTTGGGCAGAATCGAAACCGGCCCGCCAGTCCCCTCGCCGTTTGCTCCCCTCCCCTCACGGCTTCTGGACTGGCGGGCCTTTTCGTGCCCGTGATCCCGGGTCCGCGGCGCGGACCCGTGTACCATCGGCCGAACTCGGGGAATCTGACGGAAACCGCATGTCTGCCTGGAGCCTGGGCGTCGCGCTGGCGGTGCTGGTTGTAGTCGTCGGCCTGCCGTACATCTGGTTCGTGCGCCGTGGCGACCACGGCACGGAGGCCGGGCTGCGTGCGCTGGCAGGACTGCGCTGGCGCGAATTCTCCACCCTGGTGGGCCAGGCCCTGCAGCAGCGCGGGCTGCGCGATGCCGGCCGCGCCGAGGAGCGCGCCGGCGACGGCGGCAGCCGGCTGCTGATGACCGACGGGACCGACCGCTGGCTGCTGGCCTGCAAGCACGGCCGTGCCTACCGGCTGGGCCGGGCGCATGTGGAAGAGCTGGCCGGCGAGATGGACCTGGCCGGCGCCCGCTACGGCATCCTGCTGACCGAGGGCCGCGCCATGCGCGAGTCGCTGTCCGCGGCCACCGGATACGGCATCGAAGTCATCGACGGGCGCCGCCTGTGGCCGCTGCTGCGCCCCTATGTCCCGGTCCAGACCCGGGTCGAGGTGAACACCGCCGCCGACACCCGCGCCCGCACCGAAGCCTGGCTGCTGGTACTGGCCGCCCTGGTCCTGGGTGTATCGGCCGCGGTGTGGGGGCCGCAATTGCGGCAGAAGCTCGGCGCGCCGGCGAACGCGCCACAGGCGGCCACCCCGGCGCGATCCACGCTTCCGGCCAGCCCGCTACCGGCCGAACCCGAACCTCTGCCCGAGGACGTGGACATCGTGGCCTATCCCGACGAACCCACCCTGCTCCGTTACCAGGGTGAGGCAGCGCATGCGATCTCGGTCCTGCCGGGCGTGCACCGCGCGCACTGGCTGACCCAGGCCACCCTGGTCGTGGACCGCAGCGGCAGCATCGATGCGATCTGGCCGCTGGTCTGCGCCGA
Source organism: Pseudomonadota bacterium (assembly GCA_023391775.1). Taxonomy (GTDB): domain Bacteria; phylum Pseudomonadota; class Gammaproteobacteria; order Xanthomonadales; family Xanthomonadaceae; genus Pseudoxanthomonas. Next base: position 1,224 of record JAEWAG010000379.1, read on the forward strand.
GATCGAGCGCTACCCGGCCCTGCGCACGATACGCGTCCAGCTCAACCCGCGCCCCGGCCGCGACGAGCCGGTGCGCTGGCGGCAGTGCCGCACGCAGTAGCAGAGCTTCCGGTTGGATGCCTGCGGGCAGACCGCCTCGCGCGGGACAGCGGCCAGCGCCCCGCTGTTGCTCCTTGACCGGGCTGGTACGTATCCGCCCGGGATCCCGCGGTCGCCTAGCAGGAGGAGGTGCTCGCCACGCAAGGGCTGGACCCCACTGCCGCTGCAACGCCTGATACGCCCGGCATCGACCCGTCGGCCATTGCTCCCGCAGGCGCAAGTGCACTGAAACCCTGTGCAGGCAGTGACCTCCCACGTGCGCGTCATCTGCACGTTGGGCATGCCAGTTCCGGCGGTCTGGCAGCTTTGGCGATCACCGCTGTAGTGCATCGCTCTGGCACCAGATCGAACCTGGGCGGTGGACGCTCGCGGGAAGGCACGAGGCTGCCCCATCCCCCATCCGCCAGCACCCGGATACACAAAAGGCGGCCCGAAGGCCGCCCTTTGCGTCAGGACATGCCGGCGGCTCAGGGCGCCGGCGCAGCCCCGGCTTCCGCATCGGGGGCGTCGGAGGCGCTGGACCCGGTCGCGACCGGTGCAAGTTCCTCGTCTTCCTCATCCAGCGATGCATCCACGCGCTCGACCGCCTTCAGCGATTCACCCTCACCCAGGCGGATCAGGGTCACGCCCTGGGTGTTGCGGCCGACCTGGGAGATCTCCGAAGCACGGGTGCGCACCAGGGTGCCGCCGTCGGAGATCAGCAGCACTTCGTGCTGGTCAGAAAGCTGGATCGCGCCGACCAGGCGGCCGTTGCGCGCCGTGGTCTGGATCGCGATCACGCCCTGGGTGCCGCGCCCCTTCTTCGGGTACTCCGCCAGCGCAGTGCGCTTGCCGTAGCCGCGCTGGCTGGCGGTGAGGATGTCGCCCTCGCTCTCCGGCACCACCAGGCTCACCACGTCCTCGCCCTCGGCCAGGCGGATGCCGCGCACGCCGGTGGCGGTGCGGCCCATGGCGCGCACCTCGGACTCGTCGAAGCGCACGGCCTTGCCATTGGAGGCGAACAGCATGATGTCGCGCCCGCCGTCGGTCATGGCCACGTCCACCAGCGCGTCGCCCTCGTCGAGGTTGATGGCGATCTTGCCGCGCGCCAGACGGAAGGCGAACTCGGTCAGCGGCGTCTTCTTCACCGTGCCGTTGCGGGTGGCGAAGAACACGTAATGGCCTTCGGCGTACTCGCGCACCGGCAGCACCGCCTGCACCCGCTCGCCCTCCTCCAGCTGGATCCAGTTGATGATCGGACGCCCACGGGCGTTGGAACCGGCCTCCGGCAGCTGGTGCACCGGCAGCCAGAACACCTTGCCGCTGCTGGTGAAGGTCAGCAGCGTGTCGTGCGTGTTGACCAGCCACAGGCGGTCGATGAAATCCTCGTCCTTGGTGGCCGCGGCGCTGCGGCCACGGCCGCCACGCTTCTGCGCGCGGTAGGCCGACACCGGCTGGCGCTTGGCGTAGCCGGCATGGGACAGGGTCACCACCACGTCTTCCGGCGCGATCAGGTCGAGGATGTCCAGGTCCTCCTCGCTGGCGCGGATCTCGCTGCGCCGCGCGTCGCCGTATTCGGCCTTGACCTCGGCCAGCTCGGTGCGGATCACCTGGCGCAGGACTTCCGGATCCTCGAGGATCTCGATCAGGCCGCGGATGGTGTCCAGCAGCTGCCGGTATTCCTCGGTCAGCTTGTCCTGCTCCAGGCCGGTCAGGCGGTGCAGGCGCATCTCCAGGATCTGCTGCGCCTGGACCTCGGTCAGCTGGTACATGCCCTCGACCAGGCCGACGCCGGCCGGCAGGTCGTCCGGCTTGGAGGCCTCGGCCCCGGTGGCGGCAAGCAGCGCGCCGACCAGGCCCGGCTCCCACGTGCGGCCGAGCATGCGCTCCTTGGCCACCTGCGGGTTGTCCGAGGTCTTGATCAGCTCGATCATCTCGTCGATGTTGGCCAGCGCGACGGTCAGGCCTTCCAGCACGTGGGCGCGGGCACGTGCCTTGCGCAGTTCGAAGATGGTGCGGCGGGTCACCACCTCGCGGCGATGGCGCAGGAACGCGTCCAGGATCTCGCGCAGGTTGACCAGCCTGGGCCGCCCGTCGACCAGGGCGACCATGTTGATGCCGAACACCGACTCCAGCTGGGTCTGCTGGTAGAGGTTGTTGAGCACCACCTCGGCCGACTCGCCGCGCTTGATCTCGATGTAGATGCGCATGCCGTCCTTGTCGGACTCGTCGCGCAGCTCCGAGATGCCCTCGATCTTCTTCTCCTTGACCAGCTCGGCGATCTTCTCGATCAGCCGCGCCTTGTTCACCTGGTACGGGATCTCGGTGACGATGATCGATTCGCGGCCGTTGTCGGCCACCTCGATGTCGGCCTTGGCGCGCATGCGCACGCGGCCGCGGCCGGTGCGGTAGGCCAGCTGGATGCCGCCAACGCCGTTGATGATGCCGCCAGTGGGGAAGTCCGGGCCCGGGATGTACTGCATCAGGGCCTCGACATCGAGGCCGGGCTCGTCCAGCAGCGCCAGCAGGCCGTCCACCACCTCGGTGAGGTTGTGCGGCGGGATGTTGGTGGCCATGCCCACCGCGATACCGGCCGAGCCGTTGACCAGCAGGTTCGGGAACCGGGTCGGCATGACCGACGGCTCCAGCTCCTTCTCGTCGTAGTTGGGCTGGAAATCGACCGTTTCCTTGTCGATGTCGGCCATCAGCTCGTGGGTCAGGCGCGACATCCGCGCCTCGGTGTAACGCATCGCCGCGGCCGAGTCGCCGTCCACCGAGCCGAAGTTGCCCTGCCCGTCCACCAGCAGGTAGCGCAGCGAGAACGGCTGTGCCATGCGCACCAGCGTGTCGTACACCGATTGGTCGCCATGCGGGTGGTACTTACCGATCACGTCACCGACGATTCGCGCCGACTTGTAGTACGGCTTGTTGCTGTGCGCGCCCAGCTCGTTCATGGCGAAGAGCACGCGGCGATGCACCGGCTTCAGGCCGTCGCGCACATCCGGCAGCGCACGCCCCACGATCACGCTCATGGCGTAATCGAGGTAACTGCGGCGCATCTCGTCTTCCAGGTTTACCGGGATGATTTCTTTGGCGAGATCGGTCATCTGGACTCTTCAGCTGGAACGGTCGGCGCCACCCGTGCCGGCGGTGGCCGGAGGCGCTGCGGGAGGACTCCACGCAAGCGCGCGAGTGTAGCACGAATGGTCACTTCCCCGCCCCCGTTTGCACGCAGAAACAAGCACTTGCGGCGCGAGGCGGCGTTGTCCGCGCGGTATCGGAGGCTGCGGGGCGCTGCGCCTGCTGCGCCACCCCGGCCCGGCCTTCCCCACCCTGCCGATGCCGGTAGCGCTGTACGCGCTGATCGCGCTGCTGGTGGCCGGCGGCGGGACCGCAGCCAGTCCGGACACGGCGGTCTACATGTTCGTCGCCTTCGCTGTGATGGCGGTCAGCATGCCAGGCCTGTCCGGGATTGGCGCCTCGCTGGCGATGGAACGCGAACTGGGCCTGCTGCGGCTGCGGCGCGCACAGCCGGCGCCGGCAGGCGCCTGGCTGGTGGCCAAGATCGTCTGCGGCCTGGGTTTCGGCGCGCTCGCCTACCTGCCGGTGCTGGCCACCGCGCTGGCCGCGGGACGGCTGCCGCTGGCGACCGGCGGGGTCGTGCTGCTGAGCCTGGCCCTGCTGGCGGCCGCGGTCCCGTTCTGCGCGATGGGGCTCATGATCGGCAGCCTGTTCCGCGGCAACGCCGCGGCCGGCTACGCCAACCTGGTCTACCTGCCCGGCTGCTACCTCTCCGGCCTGTTCTTCCCGATGCCAGCGTCGCTGCACTGGCAGGTGCCGCTGTGGCCGCAGTTCCATGCCAGCCAGCTGGCCATGCATGCCGGCGGCGTGGAGGGGCTGCAGTTCGAACCGGTGCTGGTCGCGGACGGCAGCCTGGTCGGCTTCACCGTGCTGTTCAGCGCAGTGGCCATCTGGAGGCTGGCGCGCAAGGGTTGAGCGGCCGGCAGCCGCGTGGACATGGCGCGGCTGCCAGTGGCTCAGGAGGCGAACAGCGCCCGCATCTTCGCCACGTCCGGCTGCTCGACCACGCCGCGCTCGGTCACGATGGCGTCGATCAGCCCGGCCGGGGTGACGTCGAACACCGGGTTCCAGGCGGCGATGCCCTCGGCCACGGTGCGCACCCCGCCCAGGCCGTGCAGCTCGCCCGGGTCGCGCTGCTCGATCTCGATGGCCTCGCCGCTGGCCGTGTCCAGGTCCACCGTCGAGGACGGTGCCACCACCATAAACCTGACCCCGTGGTGGCGGGCGGCGATCGCCAGCTGGTAGGTGCCGATCTTGTTGGCGGTGTCGCCGTTGGCGCAGATGCGGTCGGCGCCAACGACCGCCCACTGCACCGCACCGGTCTTCATCAGGTGGGCGGCGGCCGAGTCGGCGATCAGCGTCGCCTCGATGCCGTCCTGCTGAAGCTCCCACACGGTCAGGCGCGCACCCTGCAGCCACGGCCGGGTTTCGCCAGCGTAGACCTTGGCGATGCGCCCTTCGGCCATGCCGGCGCGGATCACGCCCAGCGCGGTGCGGAAGCCGGCGGTGGCCAGCGAACCGGTATTGCAGTGGGTCAGCACGCCGCTGCCAGGGGCGACCAGGGCCGCGCCCAGCGCGCCCATGTGCCGGTTGGCGGCAAGGTCCTCGTCGGCGATGGCCCGGGCCTCGCGCTCGGCGACCTCGCGC
>JAEWAG010000418.1 GCA_023391775.1 Pseudomonadota bacterium
TTGAAGAGGTAATTCGAGTCCGAAGCGCGGACGGCTTGAACAAGCAGAGGCCGGTGTTGCGGCCAGGTACCCCAGAAAAGCGACGTGGAACGGGGCACGTTTCGGGGCAGAACGACCAGCACCGCGCATAGCAATGACGTCACAGAGGCAACGGCAAGCAAAGCGGCCGCAAGATTGGATGCGACGTCAGATTCAAAATACCGCCCCATGGAGAACACCTCACGACCATCACTTGATGTAACAAGAAACGCCAATAGAAATGTAAAAATATACGCAGCTTTCTGGTCAGATATTTTGACCTGATCATAGAATACGTCATTTATCTTTTTAACATGGGAGAAATATTCTTTTTCAACGTCGTCTATGACGTGGGAATCATCAAGCAGTTCTGAAGCCTCTGCCTTGAATTCGTCCATCGCGCCCCGCTCCCCGCTATAAACAGTGTTTCCTTCGTAATACACCGGGTAGCGAAAGCAAGAAGGGATTCGGTACCAATCTTGACTTCTGTTTCAGAGGTGGTCACTGCAGACGACGGGCTGGGGAAAAAATCTTGCGAAAGCTTATAGTGCTCGTTCTGCTCCTGAGTGGCAGCGTGATTGCCGACGTCTCGGCGGAGCCGCGTCCGCGCGCCTCGGCGGCCGCCGGCGCAGTCATTGCCCGTAAAGCGGGCGAGGAGATCCGCTTTATCGACATCTCCTCCTGGCAAACCGTCGACTTGCAGCAGGATCTTTTGTCGGGTGATGTGCTGCGGACGAACGCGGCAGGCCAACTGGCGATCCTGTTTTCCGATCGCACTCAAGTGCGACTGGGGCGGAATTCCTCACTTTTGGTACGAGAGATCTCGGCTGGAAACGATGCTGAGCTCGAGCTCCAATCGGGTACGATCTGGGCACGTGCAGAACGAGGTGGACCTGGCGTTACGGTGCAGACACCCGCGGCGACCGCAGCCATTCGCGGTACCGACTGGACAATGACAGTGGAGGGCGAGCGAACGACGCTCACGGTTCTCGAAGGGCGCGTTCGGCTGAGCAATCCTCAAGGAAGCCTTGAACTGGTCGAAGGTGAAGCGGCCGTTGCCTCCATCGGTCAGGCGCCGCGCAAGATCGTCTTCGTGGATTCGGACGATCGCGAGCAGATGCTTTTCTATTTGCCGGCGCGTGAAGCATTCGAGCGGATGCCCCCCTCGGTGCTGCCGGTGGCACAGATGCGCCAGCAGGCGGAGCAGATCCGCAGCATTCCGGATGCGCAGCGAACTGCGCACGACTGGGTATCGCTTGCTGAAGCAGCACTGTCCCTCGAAGGTCGAACAAAAGCGAACGAAGCACTAGCGGCTGCGAAGCGTCAGCCGCTCTCTGGCTCGCTCGCCTCCCGCGTTACGCTCGTCGAGGCCGTCATCGCTGCCTCTGAAGGCCGCTATGGTGAGGCTGCTTCCTTATTTGAACGTGCGACGACTGGTCTTGACCCGCAGCGGCGAGCGATCGCCCTTTACGGTGGGTACTATGCCCGGGCGCTTTCGCATCCAGAGCGGGTCGAACCGCTGCCGCCACAGATCGGCGGTGCCGATGCCGCTTTTCTCCGCGCTTATGCCATCGGTTTCCTGAAGGACCTGCCCAGTGCCATTGAGGTACTCAAGCAGGCGGAAGCGAGCTTTCCTGAAGACCCTGAACTTCCGGCGTATCGAGCTTGGCTTGCTCTCCTGCTGAACGACCGTCCGCAGGCCGAGGAAGCGATGCAGAGATCTCTGTCGCTCGACCCGAGCGAACCAACGGCACTTGAAGTGCGTGCTCACTTCCGGTCAGGCTTCCAGGGCGACCTGGAAGGAGCTCTTTCCGATCTGCTGACGGCCGTTTCCATAACGCCAGGCTCTTCGACGACCTGGAACGAGATCGGCAATGTCCAATCTGCACGAGGCGCCAATCGCGAAGCCGAAGCCGCTTTTCAGAAAGCCATCTCGCTTGACCCGCAGGATCCGGTGAGCCACGCCAACCTTGCCATCTTCTATCTAGACAACTCACGCGTGACAGAAGCGAGGAAGCATATCGATCTGGCGCTTGCTGCCGATCCTAACTTCGACATCGGTCTCGTCGCACGGGGCCGCTACCATCTCCAGACAGGTGAACTGGATAAAGCAATTGACGATCTTCTGGCTGGCACCGTTTCCAATCCCGCCTATTCACAGGGCCAGCTTCTTCTTGCCGCGGCCCACTATGAGAAAGGGGACCGGGTGCCGGCCGAGCAGGCATTGGACAATGCTCAGCGGTTGGATGACAACGATCCTGTCGTCTACTCCTTCCGTGCGGCGGTCGCGATCGACGACTACGATTCAGTCACTGCGATCCGAAATGCACAGGAGTTCGTTCAGCGCTCCCGCGAAAGAGGAGGTGAGTTTGCGGCTCTTGGTGCCAACCATGATGCGGGGTCCACGCTCAACAACGCATTTCGCATGCAGGGGTTGAACGCGTGGGGCGAATACTATGGCGACGCCGTATTCGATCCTTTTGTTGGCACGTCCTATATCGACCAAAGCCTGCGGGGCAGCGCTGACCCCTTCGCCAACGATGAGACGTTCGGGAGCGATGTCACCAACAACATCCCCAACAGCAAAGCCTTCTCGTCTCTTTTACAAGGATTGATGCTTGAGCCTCACCTGATTTCGGGCCGGGCGCGTTCGGCCAACCTTCTGCGGCGCCCCTTCATCGAGGGTGCCATGGGCGGCGGGTTTGTCTATGGCGGTGACGGGACCGGCTACGTCGCAGAAGGCGAAGTCCAGGGCTACACTAACTTGCCGATCCCGATCAGCGTCTACGGAAACCTGCAGTGGAGCAAGGATCCAGATGTCCGCAACACCGGGGGACTGAGCGATCTGGACAGCGATCTTGAGATCCTGGGAGGTAATGGATATCTGACGGCCAGTCCGACGCTTTACGATCGTGTGGTACTTTACACCGTTCATGGCGAGAATGACCTTGCGCGTAATTTTCAGGTCGAAGCCGACTTTACCCCCTTCGTGGATCCCACTGACCCGACAATCTTGCCTCTCCCTTTGACCAGCGAGCAGCAAATCAGTTCACAAGCGACCAATGCTGGCATCGGCTGGAGCCATACTATTGGCTATCGAAACGTCTTGAGCGCTGCGCTTTTATACAGCGGAGTACGTCGAGAGGATCAAAACTCATTCGAGTTTGACCTCTTCGGTCTGCCACTCCCGACGGCCGAGACCCGCAACGTCTTCGAGGAAACGACGTACACTGCTGCTGTCAACCACACGGTGAGCCATAGCGACTTAACCTGGCGCTATGGTATTGAGGGCGGCTGGGTAGATGCCTACCAGTCACAGGCTTACACCAACCTGCTGCCTCCTCCACTGGACCTCCTGCCATCGACGTTCGAGGAGGCCGAAGACAGCAGCACGGTCGGACGGATCTACGTCGACGTGCTCCACGAATTCAGCGCTAACCTTCGCGCCGAGTATGCGCTGTTCGGCAGCTACATTGACAGTGACGGGAGTGACCTTTCAAGGTTGGAGCCGCGGGTCGGCGTCGCCTGGTCGCCTGTCGAGGGTCATTGGTTGCGCGGCGGCTTCATGCGGTCAAGCCTCGACTTGAACACGCCGACACTGTCGCCGATCGGTATTCTTGGGCTGCAGCCCAACCAGATTTCCGTCACCATGACTGGCTATGTGGACACCTATGCCTTTCGCTGGGATGCGGAATGGACGCCGGACTTTTTCACTGCGGTGGAGTATCAACACCAGGATCTGCAAGATCCGCAGATCCCGGTCCCTCTGAGCTCCATCCCATTTACCACCTCCCGGGGACGGATCGACCGTGCGAGCCTGAGCAGCAACTTGCTCCTTGGGCATGGCTTTGGATTATCCTCGACTGTGGCCTACGCGGATTCTGAAGATCAGAGCACGAATTCGCTGACCTCCGGCGAGCTTCTCCCGTTCATTCCGCAATGGTCGGGACAGGTCGCGCTCACTTGGGTAAACCAGGCCAATTTGCGCGCAACCCTTGCAGCAAATTACGTAGGACATCGCAATAACGAGAGCGGCATCGAACTCGACGATTTCTGGACCTTGGACGCTTCAGTAACTTGGGAGCCAATCGACAAGCGCATCGAAATAAACCTCGCCGCATATAACCTGCTTGACGACGACATCGAACTCAACGCCGGTATGCCTGGTTGGGGACGCTCGGTCAAAGGCAGCCTAAAAGTCCGCTTCTGATGCAGAGGTCTCGCGCCATCTTCTTTTGGCAATGGCTGCTCGCCTTCCATCGAAACGTACAGATCATTGCACTTGCGGCTGTGATCTCAGCGTTGATGGTGTTCGTCCAGCGCCTGCCGGCGTGGTCCCTGATCGACCACAGAAGCTTCGACTATCTTACGACGGTGCGACCGCCGGCTCTGCCAAAGAACGGGCCCATCATAGTGGCCATTGATGAGCCCTCTCTGGCTGAGATCAACCTGCAATGGCCGTGGCCGCGAAATCTCCACGCCCGCCTCGTTGCCGCATTGCGGGCCGCTGGGGCTAAGGTGATCGGCCTCGACATCATCTTCTCCGAGCCGTCCACTGCACAAGCGGATGAGGCGTTTGCGGCAGTGCTGGGGCCAGACGTTGTTCTTGCAGGCGATGAAACCCTCATCTCCTCGCTACAAGCCGATCAGCTAATTCGGACCATGCCGCTTTCGATGTTCACCGACACGGGAGCTGTGGCTGGGATTGCGTCAGTGTCGCTGCATGAAGACGCCGTGCTTCGCCAAATCCCGGACACCGAGGATAGTTTCGCGGCTGCAATATTGCGCGCGGCCGCTACGCCGATACCGGCGTCCGAGCAAGACCTGCTTGGGCAATCCTACGGTGGACCACGAACCTATCCGACAGTGTCTTACTATCAGGCGCTAGAGCCAGAGGCCTTCCTACCTGAGGGACTTTTCCGGGATCGGATCGTTATTGTCGGCCTCAGCCTCCAGAACGCGCCTTCCATCAGCAGCGGCG
>JAEWAG010000128.1 GCA_023391775.1 Pseudomonadota bacterium
TGTCTTGCCGCGGCACGCGCGCTTCCGACTGACCGCACCGGGACCGGCTCGGCGGCCCAGGCAGTCGGTCGATGCCACCAGTCATCGGCGGCCGAAGCCGAAGCCCACGCAGCGCCCTGCGCACTCCGCCCGGACGTCGCTTCGCACGCACAGCGCCCCACGCTTGGCCGAGCACCGCGGCCGTGCTCGCGAACCTCGTCACCCTGGCCGGCCGTCGCTGCCGCGCACCTCCAGCGTCCTGGCGAAAGCGGCATCGACGCGACTCGCTCCGTCAGCAATGCCGGCCTGGGCAGCAACCGGCAGGCACACCCGACACGGCATGGGGGCGCCGGTGGCCACTCATGCCCTCGCAATTCCCCGCCACCCGCTCGACGACTCCGCGCGTGCGAGGCGTCGCGCACCCGCACATGAGCGCGGCACGCACCGCAGACCAGACACGCGCCGGTAAAAGACTTCGCATGCAGTCCATCGCACGACACCTTTGAAGCGCGACACCGACTGTGACCCGTTGAATGCACGGGCGATGGGCAACGCCGCCAGGACGCCGGGTCCGAAACGCGCACCCGCTCCACGCCCACCACCAGGCGCCGCAATGGCGGCCTCGCCCTTGGCGGCGCCGGCAGTTCACCAGCGCGTGCGCCGACGCATCGCACCCGCCGCGCGGGCAACACCAGGACTGCTTACGCCACTGACGCGGTCCGCACTCCATGCGCCAGGCAACGCACGCACCGTCGATCCAGATCAGCAGCAGGCAACGGCGGCCATGGGCCACGGCAGCGCTGGCACGCAACCTCGGCCCGGACAGCCGCCAGCCCGCCAGTTCGACAGTGGCGCATCACCACCCCCGCGGCAGACACTGCAAATGAAAAAGGCCCGCAACCGGATGATCGCGAGCCTTCTCAAGCAACTGGCGGAGTGAGAGGGATTCGAACCCTCGATAGAGCTTTTGACCCTATACTCCCTTAGCAGGGGAGCCCCTTCGGCCTCTCGGGCATCACTCCGTTGCAACCCGTCAGGCCATGCGGTCCCGGCGGGCCGCGAAAGGATAACGTCTGAGCCCCGTCGCGGCAAACACTTCCTGCATTATTCGGCAGGATCGTCCGCTGCGGAGCCGGAGGCGGGCGCTTCGCCGCGCTGGATGCGCTGGTAGATCTCCTCGCGATGCACGGCCACGTCCTTCGGCGCGGTGATGCCGATGCGCACCTGGTTCCCCTTGACCCCGAGCACGGTCACGGTGATCGAATCACCGATCATCAGGGTTTCGCCTACTCGGCGGGTCAGAATCAACATTCTCTATCTCCATGGCGCCGGCAGGATTATCCCTTGCCGGCGCGAGGCTTCAGGTGAAGCCGCGCGCATCCGGTGTGCAGCGTCGGGGTGCGTGGATCGTACTGCCCCCCCGTGCAGGCCGGCAAGCGCGTGGCCGACTGGCGGATAACTAGCCGATACGCTCGGCGACCCAGGCGGACACCCCGGCGAGGGCAGGTGCAAGGGCGGGCCCGTCCTCACCACCACCCTGGGCGAGATCCGGGCGACCGCCGCCCTTGCCACCAATACGACCGGCGATATGCGAAAGAAGTTCGCCGGCCTTGACCTTGCCCGTTGCGGCACCGTTCACGCCGGCCACCAGCGCGACCTTGCCACCCTGGGCGCCGGCCAGCACCACCACGGTGTCACCGAGCTGCTGCTTCAGGCGGTCCACTGCCTCGCGCAGCCCCTTGGCGTCGATCCCTTCCAGGCGTGCGGCCAGGACCTTGATGCCACCCACCTCCACCGCCGAGGCCGCAAGGTCCGCGGCGGCACTGCTTGCGGCCTTGGCCTTGTGCGATTCGATCTCGCGCTCCAGCCGGCGCACGCGCTCGGCCATCGAGCGCGCGCGCTCGACCAGTTCACCGCGGGCACCGCCCAGCAGCGAAGCCGCCTCGTCCAGTGCACGGCTTTCGCCGGCGATGTGGTCCAGCGCGGCCTGCCCGGTCAGCGCCTCGATGCGGCGCACGCCGGCAGACACGCCGCCTTCGGACACGATCCTGAACAACCCGATGTCACCGGTCCGGGCCACGTGCGTGCCGCCGCACAGCTCGACCGACCCGCCCATCTTCACCACCCGCACCTGCTCGCCGTATTTCTCGCCGAACAGCGCCATGGCGCCCATGTCCAGCGCCTCCTGGATGCCCATCTGCTGGATCACCACCGCATGGTTGGCGCGAACCTCGGCATTGACCAGGCGCTCGATCTCCGCCACCTCGGCGGCATTGACCGGCTGGAAGTGCGAGAAGTCGAAGCGCAGGCGATCCGGCGCCACCAGCGAACCCTTCTGCTGGACGTGGGTCCCCAGCAGGCCGCGCAGCGCGCCATGCAGCAGGTGGGTGGCCGAATGGTTGAGCACGATGGCATGGCGACGGTCGCGGTCGACCTGCCCGGACAGGGCCTGGCCAACGCCCAGCGCGCCCTGCTCCACACGCACGAAGTGCCCGTGGAACTGGCCGGCGAACTTCTGCGTGTCGGTCACGCGCAGCTGCACGCCCTCGCCCGCCAGCACGCCGGTATCGCCCACCTGGCCGCCGGACTCGGCGTAGAACGGGGTGCGATCGGTCAGCACGATCGCGTCCTCGCCGGCGGCGACGCTCTGCACCGGGCGGCCATCGCGCAACAGGGCCACGACCTTCAGACCGTCGGCCTGCACCGCGTCATAGCCCAGGAACGTGGTCGGCTGCAGGGTGGCGACCAGCTCGGCCGGCAGCTGCACGCCGCCACCGAACTTGCCCGCCGCGCGCGCGGTCTCGCGCTGCTGTTCCATCGCCGCCTCGAAGCCGGCGACGTCCACCGTCAGGCCGCGCTCGCGCGCGATGTCCTGGGTCAGGTCCAGCGGGAAGCCGTAGGTGTCGTACAGGCGGAACGCATCCGCGCCCCGGATGACATTCGCGGAAGCGGCGGCAGCCACGTCCTCGAAGATCTTCATGCCGGCATCGAGGGTCTCGGCGAAGCGCTCCTCCTCGGCCCGGAGCGCGCGCTCGACGGTGTCGCGCGCGGCCGGCAGTTCCGGGTAAGCCTCGCCCATCTGCGCAACCAGCGTGTCGACCAGCTGGTGGAAGAACGGCTGGCGCACGCCCAGCATCCAGCCGTGGCGCAGGGCGCGGCGGATGATCCGGCGCAGCACGTCGCCACGACCCTCGTTGGAGGGCAGCACGCCGTCGACGATGAGGAACGCGCTGGCGCGGATGTGGTCGGCGATCACCCGCAGCGACTTGTTCTCCAGGTCGGCGGTCCCGGTCAGCTGCGAAGCGTGGCGGATCAGCGCCTGGAACAGGTCGATCTCGTAGTTGCTGTGCACGTGCTGCAGGATCGCCGCCAGGCGCTCCAGGCCCATGCCGGTGTCCACGCACGGTGCCGGCAGCGGCACCAGGGTGCCGTCGGGCTGGCGGTCGAACTGCATGAACACCAGGTTCCAGATCTCGATGAAGCGGTCGCCATCCTCGTCCGGCGAGCCGGGCGGGCCACCGGTGATGTGCTCGCCGTGGTCGTAGAAGATCTCGGTGCACGGACCGCAGGGGCCGGTGTCGGCCATCTGCCAGAAATTGTCCGAAGCGTAGGGCGCACCCTTGTTGTCGCCGATGCGCACGATGCGTTCTTCCGGCACGCCGACCATGTCGCGCCACAGCGCGTAGGCCTCGTCGTCGGTGTGGTAGACCGTCACCAGCAGCCGCTCCGGCGGCAGCTTGAACACCTGGGTCAGCAGCTCCCAGGCCCAGGCGATGGCGTCCTTCTTGAAGTAGTCGCCGAAGGACCAGTTACCCAGCATCTCGAAGAAGGTGTGGTGGCGGGCGGTGTAGCCCACCGAATCCAGGTCGTTGTGCTTGCCGCCGGCACGCAGGCAGCGCTGGACGTCGGCCGCGCGCACGTAGCTGCGCTTCTCCGCGCCCAGGAACACGTCCTTGAACTGGACCATGCCCGAGTTGGTGAACAGCAGGGTCGGATCGTTGCCCGGCACCAGCGGTGCGGACGGGACGATCGTGTGGCCCTTGCCCTTGAAGAACTCGAGGAAATCGCTGCGGATGCGCGCAGTGGTGTACGGGGTGGTGGGGGTCATCTGGCTTCGGCTGGCGGACGGGTCCGGCCGGGACGGCGCCTGGCGCGCCCGGAAGGACGGGAAATCAACCCGCAAAGGGTATCAGAGCCCGGCCACCGGCCGGCACACGTTCGCAGGCGCGCATCGCCAGCCCTGCCCGGGCAGG
>JAEWAG010000138.1 GCA_023391775.1 Pseudomonadota bacterium
AAAGCAACCGGCCCGCTTGCGCGGGCCGTTTCTCTTTCGATGTATTGCCGGATCAGACGGCCTGCACCGCATCGGCCTGCAGGCCCTTCTGGCCCTGGACCACGGTGAAGCTCACCTTCTGGCCTTCCTTGAGGCTCTTGAAGCCCTGCATCTGGATGGCACGGAAGTGGACGAAGACGTCCTCGCCATTCTCACGGCTGATGAAGCCAAAGCCCTTGGCGTCGTTGAACCATTTGACGGTCCCGGTCTCGCGCTCTGCCATTACTGCTACTCCTGGAACTTGCTGGGTGGTGGTTACGCCGTTGCCACGGCGGCTGGTTGCAAGGAGTACGCGAGGTGTAACGATGGAGCAGACCGTCATGTCCCAGGACCTACCACATCAGGTCACGGTTCACGGTGACCTTGCCAAGCGCAGCGGCCCAAACTTACCGCCGGCCCATGGCGAATGCAATCATGGCCCGGACACCCTCCAACTACTCCGCCCCCGATGGATACCAACCTTATCTGGCAGGTCATTGCCCTGGTCCTGATCGTGGCCGGCCTGGCGGGCGTGGTCCTGCCCGTGCTGCCCGGCCTGCCGCTGGCCTTCGCAGGCATGCTGCTGGCCGCCTGGGCGGACGGCTTCGAACGGGTGGGCGGATGGTCGCTGGCTGTCCTCGCCTTCCTCACGCTGCTTTCGCTGGCGGCTGACATCCTTGCCGGCGCTGTTGGCGCCAAGCGTGCCGGCGCAGGCACGATGGCCATCGCCGGCGCGGCCGTGGGCACTGTCGTGGGACTGCTGTTCGGCCTGCCGGGGTTGCTGCTCGGTCCGTTCGTCGGCGCGATGGCCGGCGAGCTCTGGCATACCCGCCACCTGCCGCGGGCGACGCGGGTCGGCGTGGCGACATGGCTGGGCCTGCTGCTGGGCACCGTGCTGAAGGTCGCCATCGCCTTCGCCATGCTCGGTGTGTTTATCTTTGCCTGGTTCTTCTGAATACGTCCCCTGCCCCTCCTGGAGCTGCCATTGAAACGGATTGCCCCTCTTACCCTCGGCCTGGGCGCCCTGGCCGGCGCCGCCAGCACCAGCCTGGCCGCGCAGGAGATCACGGCGCGCCCGGCGACCGCCGATGCGTGCCTGGCCATCTCCTCCGGCGCCCAGCGCCTGGCCTGCTATGACGCGGCCATGGGGTACGTGGCACCGGGCCCGGAACTGGCCGACCAGGTTGCCGAAGCCGCCGAGCAGGCGGTCGAACAGGCGACAGCCACCACGCCCGCCGAAGCGCAGACCACCGGCGCGGGGGTGAGCGAACTGTTCCGGCGCGATCTGGATACGGAAACCCGCACCGCGATCGCCAACGCCGGCCGCGGCTCGCTGCTGGACAGCCGCTGGGAGCTGGCCAAGGACTCCAAGCTGGGCGTGTTCCAGCTGCGCGCCTATAAACCGGTGTACGTGCTGCCCGGCTTCTGGACCAGCAAGGTCAACGCCACCCCGGCCTCGCCCAACCCGAACAACACGGTCACCGAGCCCGAGGAGCTGGACAGCATCGAGGCCAAGTTCCAGCTCAGCTTCAAGACCAAGGTGGCCGAGGACCTGTTTGGCGACAACGGCGACGTGTGGGTGGGCTACACCCAGAGCTCGCGGTGGCAGGCCTACAACTCGGAGATCTCGCGCCCGTTCCGCGAGACCAACTACGAGCCGGAAGTGATGCTGGTGTTCCGCAACAACTACAGCCTGTTCGGCTGGAAGGGCCGGATGGCGGGCATCAGCATCAACCACCAGTCCAACGGGCGGAGCGATCCGCTCTCGCGCAGCTGGAACCGGGTGATCTTCAACTTCGGACTGGACCGCGAGAACTGGGCGCTGGTACTGCGGCCATGGCACCGCATCAGCGAGGACGCGCGCGACGACAACAACCCGGACATCGAGGACTACGTCGGCCGCGGCGACGCGCTGCTGGTGTACAACCGCAACGGCCACGAGCTCAGCCTGACCGCGCGCCATTCGCTGCGCGGCGGCGACCGCTCGCACGGCTCGCTGCAGTTCGACTGGGGCTTCCCGATCAACAACCTGCTGCGCGGCCACGTGCAGGTGTTCGACGGTTACGGGGAAAGCCTGATCGACTACAACCACCGCGCCACCTATGTCGGCGTCGGCTTCGCCCTGCTGGAGTGGTTCTGATGCAGCGGGCGACGATGTGGCACAACCCGCACTGCTCCAAATCGCGCGCGGTGCTGCAGATCCTGCGCCAGCGCGGGATCGAGCCGGTGCTGGTGAACTATCTGGCCCACCCGCCGGACCGGCAGACCCTGCGCCGGGTGGCTGCCGCCTGCGGCAGCGCCCGGGCGCTGGTGCGCGAGTCGGAGCCGCAGTTCGATCAGCTGGCCCTGCAGGCTGCAGACGAGGAGCGGCTGCTGGACGCGATGCTGGAGCACCCGAACCTGATCAACCGGCCGGTGGTGATCACCCGCCAGGGCGCGCGTCTGTGCCGGCCCTCGGAGCGGGTGCTGGAACTGCTTGGATGAGCACCACGGCGTTCGCCCGGCGGCCGCACTGGGTTGGACGCTGGAGCCGGGGATCGTCTGCCGCCTGGAAAGCCCGGGTGAGGTCCACGCGCGGATGCGGGAGCCGGCCGAGGGCGAATACCGGCTGTCGGCTTACGGGGATCCCACGCCCGGCGCCGATATCCTCGAACTGAGCCGGGAGGGAGAGGTCCAGGCCCGGATCATCGAGCAGGTGCTCGAACACAGCTGCACCGTCCATGTGAGCCAGACCCAATGCCCGGCACTGGCCGACGCCTGGGATCTGGCACCGCGCCTGGCCGTGACGGTCGAGGCCGATCCGCCCCCGGCAAACATATGGCAAGGGTACCGGGCCCCTTCCCATTCCTATTTCCAGTCGTTTACCTACGGACAGCCCGGCGGCGGGACCGGCGGTGCCAGCTACGAGACCATCAGGCATGCGTCGCACCCGGCCATGGAGCTGATCGGGCGGCTTCGGGACATCCAGCAAACCTGCGCGCCCGGAATCGGCCGGCTCTCCTCCGCGCGGACAAGCGTGCGCGTGACCGCTAGCAGCCCGGATCAGGTCCAGTCGCTGATGCCCTCGCGGCGGTAGACCTCGGCAAAGCTGGGCAGCGACTTCATCCGCGCCGCGTAATCCCGCAGCACCGGCCAGCCGTCGGTGGGCCTGGGCATGTTGCGCGACCAGCGCATCAGCATGGTCAGCATGAAGTCCACCGCCGTGCGCTGCGCGCCGAGCATGTACGGGCCGTTGCCCTCCAGGTGGTCGGCCACCTGCTGCCAGGCCGCTTCCAGCGCGATACGTGCCTGGGCCCTGGCCGCCTCCTCATTGCCCGGGCCCGCCGGCTCGGCCGGATAGAACCAGGCGCGGTAGTGCGGCATCAGCGTGTACACGCAGAAGCACATCCAGCGGTAGTAGTCGCCGCGCGCCGGCGTGCCCGGGGCCGGCGCGAGCCCGGCCTGTGGATGCAGGTCGGCCAGGTGCATGGCGATGGCGGCCGACTCGGTCAGCACCTGCCCGTCGATCACCAGGGTGGGCACGCGGCCGGCGGGATTGAGCGCCAGGTACTCCGGCGACTTCTGCTCGCGTAGGTCGAAGTCCAGCTGGTGCAGCTCGTGTTCGACGCCCAGCTCGACCAGCAGCCAGTGCACGACCAGCGAGGCGGTGCTGGGGGAACCGTAAAGAACAACGGACATCGTGCTGCTCCTGGTTGGGGGCGCGGCGATTATCGCCTCGTTGCGGCCGGAGAAAGAAACGGCCCGGCATCGCTGCCGGCCCGCAAGTTCCCCGCGACGGCGTGGCCTCAGGCCACCAGCACCGGGATCTTGCCGATGCGGCCCTGCCATTCGCGCGGACCGCTCTCGTGGACC
>JAEWAG010000160.1 GCA_023391775.1 Pseudomonadota bacterium
CGTTGCCGGCCCCCCGCCCTTGACCGCCTTGGCCAGTCCGGCGGCGTCGAAACCCGACGCCAGCGGCTCGATCAGGCCCTCGGCCAGCAACCGCTCCAGCGCGTCCTCCGGGGCACGTACCCCGGCAGCGACCTGGCGCAGCTCGGCCAGCGAGCGCTGGCCGTCCACCATCAACAGGACCGTCCGCAGTTGCGGCGGCAGCTTGCGGGCGCGGTCACGGATCTCGTCGCGGCCGGCCTCGGTCTTGCGATATATCCCCTCGCGCATGTTTCCCCCCCAGGAATACGCGCGAGTACCATATCACTGCCGCTGGTCCAATGGCACGAAGTCCAGGTTTTCCGGGCCGGTGTAGTTGGCGCTGGGACGGATGATCTTGCCGTCCTGGCGCTGCTCGATCACGTGGGCGCTCCAGCCGGCGGTGCGGGCCAGCACGAACAGCGGGGTGAACATGGCCGTGGGCACGCCCATCATGTGGTAGCTGACCGCACTGAACCAGTCCAGGTTGGGGAACATCTTCTTGATGTCCCACATCACCGTCTCCAGCCGCTCGGCGATGTCGAACATCTTCATGCTGCCCTGCTCGGCCGACAGCTCGCGCGCCACGTCCTTGATGACCTGGTTGCGGGGGTCTCCGACGGTGTAGACCGGGTGGCCGAAGCCGATCACCACTTCCTTGCGCTCGACCCGGGCCCTGATGTCGGCCTCGGCCTCGTCCGGGGTGTCGTAGCGCTTCTGCACCTCGAACGCGACCTCGTTGGCGCCGCCGTGCTTGGGCCCGCGCAGCGCGCCGATGGCGCCGGCGATGCAGCTGTGCATGTCCGAGCCGGTGCCGGCGATCACGCGCGCGGTGAAGGTCGAGGCGTTGAACTCGTGCTCGGCGTAGAGGATCAGCGAGGTGTGCATCGCCCGGACCCAGGACTCGCGCGGCTTCTTGCCGTGCAGCAGGTGCAGGAAGTGGCCGCCGATGGAGTCGTCGTCGGTCTCGATCTCGATGCGCTTGCCGTTGTGGCTGTAGTGGTACCAGTACAGCAGCATCGAACCGAGCGAGGCCATCAGCTTGTCGGCGATGTCGCGCGCGCCGGGATGGTTGTGGTCGGCCTTTTCCGGGCTGATGCAGCCGAGCACCGACACGCCTGTGCGCATCACGTCCATCGGGTGGGCCGACGGCGGCAGCTGCTCCAGCGCGGCCTTGACCGCCGCCGGCACGCCGCGCAGCGACTTCAGCCTGGCCTTGTAGCCGGCCAGTTCGGCGCGGTTTGGCAGCTTGCCGTGGACCAGCAGGTAGGCGATCTCCTCGAACTCGCTGCCATGGGCCAGGTCGAGGATGTCGTAGCCGCGGTAATGCAGGTCGTTGCCGCTGCGGCCGACGGTGCACAGCGCGGTGTTGCCGGCGGCGGTGCCGGACAGGGCCACGGCCTTCTTCGGCTTGAATGGGGTGGCGGGGACAGTGGTCTCGCTCATCTTCATGCTCCAGGTTCAGTGCCCGGCCGGTGCCTGGCCGGGCCGGATGCGGTCACTTCTTGGCGGCGAACAGCGCGTCGAGCTTCTGCTCGAAGGCGTGGTAGCCGATGCGGTCGTACAGCTCCTCGCGGGTCTGCATGCTGTCGACCACGGCCTTCTGGTGGCCATCGCGGCGGATGGCCTCGTACACGTTCTCGGCGGCCTTGTTGGCGGCACGGAACGCCGACAGCGGGAACAGCTGGATGGCGACGCCGGCGCTGGCCAGCTCGTCGCGCGAGAACAGCGGTGTCTTGCCGAACTCGGTGATGTTGGCCAGCACCGGCACCTTCACCGCGTCGACGAAGCGGCGGTAGGTGTCAAGGTCGTAAGCGGCCTCGGCGAAGATGCCGTCGGCGCCGGCCTCGACGCAGGCGATGGCACGCTCGATGGCGGCGTCCACGCCGTCGACCTGGATGGCGTCGGTGCGCGCGATCAGGAAGAAGTCCGGGTCGGTCTTCGCATCGGCCGCGGCCTTGACCCGGTCGACCATCTCGCCCTGGCTGACGATCTCCTTGCCCGGGCGGTGGCCGCAGCGCTTGGCGCCCACCTGGTCCTCGATATGGCAGGCCGCGGCGCCGGCCTTGATCAGGCTCTTGATGGTGCGTTCGATGTTGAACGCGCTCGGGCCGAAGCCGGTGTCGATGTCGACCATCAGCGGCAGGTCGCATACATCGGTGATGCGCCGCGCGTCGATCAGCACGTCCTCGAGGGTGTTGATGCCGAGGTCCGGCAGGCCGAGCGAACCGGCGGCGACGCCGCCACCGGAGAGGTAGATGGCCTTGTAGCCGGCGCGCCTGGCCAGCAGGGCGTGGTTTGCGTTGATGGCGCCGATCACCTGTAGCGGCGACTCGGCGGCCAGGGCGGCGCGGAAGCGCGCGCCAGCGGAACGTGGGGACATTGGAAGGCTCCTGGGCACGGCAGCAGTGCACGTGACGCCGGCAATGTGTCACCCCGCGATCCGTTGATCAATCTTGATGCGGACGATCAATATTTAACCGATGGCCGCATCAGCAGGCTGTATCGCTCAGGTGTTTCGCATCCGGCGCCTGACGGCCTGCCAACCCGGACGGCGGTCACGGGATCGCGTGCGACGCAGGGCTGCCGTGCAGCACAGACGCTGCCAACTCCGTGCCGCGCTTCTGCAGGAAAGGCCGCGGAACGGGGTCCACTACGCTCTTGGGGAAGCTCCGACCGCGACGGATCGCGGGCGGCAATCCGGGATCACGCCATGGGTCCGCGACCGATATCTGGCCACATATCGTCAACACATCCGGCCCCGCCGCACTCCAGCTCCGCAAAGTGCATCCACGGCCTTTGTGTGTCATGCTGTTACCAGTTGATCAATCTTGATCACGAGAATCAACATGTCCCCCATCGACAGAGACCTGATCCCCGCCGCCGAGGCCTGCCGTGTGCTTGGCATCAGCCCGGCGACGCTGTACGCCTACGTCAGCCGTGGCCTGCTGGAGTCGCGCCCCGGGCGCGACCATCGCAGCCGTGTCTACCGTCGCCAGGACGTCGAGCGCCTGGCCCAGCGCAAGCGGCTGGGGCGCGGACCGGCGCGTGGCGCGGCGCAGAGCCTGGACCGCGGTCTGCCGGTGCTGGAGACGCGGATCTCGCTGATCCGCCCGGAAGGCCCCTACTACCGCGGACGCTCCGCGGTGGCGATGGCGCGCGCCGGCGCCACCCTGGAGGACACCGCGCGCCTGCTGTGGGACTGCGGTAGCCAGGACCCGTTCGCCGATCCGGCGGGTGACTGGCCG
>JAEWAG010000232.1 GCA_023391775.1 Pseudomonadota bacterium
GGCCGAGAACGCGGCGATCAAGAACAAGACCGCACCGGCGAAGTGGACCTACAAGAACATCGAGCACATGCGCTCGCAGCTGAAGCTGCTGGGCTATGCGATCGACTGGTCGCGCGAGTTCGCCACCTGCACGCCTGACTACTACGTGCACGAGCAGCGCATGTTCGTGCGCCTGATGCGCAAGGGCCTGGCCTACCGCAAGAACGCGGTGGTCAACTGGGACCCGGTCGACCAGACCGTGCTGGCCAACGAGCAGGTGATCGAAGGCCGCGGCTGGCGCTCCGGCGCGCTGGTGGAGAAGCGCGAGATCCCGCAGTGGTTCCTGCGCATCACCGACTACGCCCAGGAACTGCTGGACGGGCTGGACGCGCTGCCGGGCTGGCCGGATTCGGTCAAGACCATGCAGCGCAACTGGATCGGCCGCTCCGAGGGCCTGGAGATCCAGTTCGAGGTGGTCGACGCCGGTGGCGCGACGCTGGAGCCGATCCGCGTGTTCACCACCCGCCCGGACACGCTGATGGGCGTGACCTTCGTATCCATCGCCGGCGAGCATCCGCTGGCGCTGAAGGCGGCCGGCTCCAATCCGGCGCTGGCCGCGTTCCTGGACGAGCTCAAGCGCGGCGGCGTGTCCGAGGCCGAGCTGGAAACCCAGGAAAAGCGCGGCATGGATACCGGCCTGAAGGCCGTGCATCCGGTCACCGGCGAGCAGGTGCCGATCTGGGTCGCCAACTTCGTGCTGATGGGCTACGGCACCGGTGCGGTGATGGCCGTGCCCGGCCATGACCAGCGCGATTTCGAATTCGCCAGCAAGTACGCCCTGCCGAAGAAGCAGGTCATCGCGTTGAAGGACCCGCGCAACGACGAGGAGCGCGGCTGGACGCCGGACCTGTGGAAGGACTGGTATGGCGACAAGGCCCGACAGATCGAGCTGGTCAATTCCGCCGAGTTCGATGGCCTGGACTTCCAGGGCGCGTTCGAGGCGCTGGCCGAGCGCTTCGAGCGCAAGGGCCAGGGCCAGCGCCGGGTCAACTACCGCCTGCGCGACTGGGGCGTGAGCCGCCAGCGCTACTGGGGCTGCCCTATCCCGGTGATCTACTGCGACAAGTGCGGCGCGGTGCCGGTGCCGGAAGACCAGCTGCCGGTGGTGCTGCCGGAGGACGTGGAATTCAGCGGCACCGGCTCGCCGATCAAGTCCGACCCGCAGTGGCGCAAGTGCCAGTGCCCGGAGTGCGGCGCCGACGCCGAGCGCGAGACCGACACCTTCGACACCTTCATGGAGTCGAGCTGGTACTACGCGCGCTACACCTCGCCGGGCGCCCGCGACATGGTCGACAAGCGCGGCAATTACTGGCTGCCGGTGGACCAGTACATCGGCGGCATCGAGCACGCCATCCTGCACCTGATGTATTTCCGCTTCTACCACAAGCTCCTGCGTGACGCGCGGCTGGTGGACAGCGACGAGCCGGCGACCAACCTGCTCACCCAGGGCATGGTCATCGCCGACACCTACTACCGCCCCAACGCCGACGGTTCCAGGGACTGGATCAACCCGGCCGACGTGGACGTGCAGCGCGACGACAAGGGCCGGATCACCGGCGCGGTGCTGCGCGCCGATGGCCAGCCGGTGCAGGTCGGCGGCACCGAGAAGATGTCCAAGTCCAAGAACAACGGCGTGGACCCGCAGGCCATGGTCGAGCGTTACGGCGCCGACACCGTGCGCCTGTTCTCGATGTTCGCCGCGCCGCCGGAGCAGTCGCTGGAGTGGAACGAGGCCGGCGTGGACGGCATGGCGCGTTTCCTGCGCCGGCTGTGGACCCAGGTGCAGAAGCACGCGGCCGAGGGTGTCGCGCCGGCGCTGGATGCGGCGGCCCTGGATGCCGGGCAGAAGGCGCTGCGCCGCAAGACCCACGAGACCATCGACAAGGTCGGCAACGCCTACGAGCGCCGCCACGCGTTCAACACCGCCATCGCCTCGGTGATGGAGCTGCTCAACGCGGTTGGCAGGTTCACCGATGCCAGCCCGCAGGGCCGCGCCGTGCGCCAGGAGGCACTGGAAGCGGCGGTGCTGCTGCTCAACCCGATCACCCCGCATTCCAGCCACGCGCTGTGGCAGCTGCTGGGCCACGCGGAGACGCTGGTCGAGGACGTGCCCTTCCCGAAGGCCGACCCTGCCGCGCTGGTGCGCGACGCGGTGGTGCTGGCGGTGCAGGTCAACGGCAAGCTGCGCGGCACGATCGAGGTCGCCGCGGACACTCCGCGCGACCAGGTCGAGGCGCTGGCCAGGGCCGAGCCCAACGCCGCCAAATACCTGGAAGGCCTGACCGTGCGCAAGGTCATCGTGGTGCCGGGCAAGATCGTCAACATCGTGGCTGCGGAGTAACCCGCCGCTGGCGGCGGATTGCTCCCCAGGGGATCCGCGTTGCGGATCCCCTGGGCCCCACGCCTTGGACCTCCATCCCCCGATCCGCGCTGCGGATCCGCCCCCAACATGGGGGCTGTCACGTCGGCCTGGTCTGTGTACGGTGGCTCATGGACGCGGCCATGCCTTCATCCTCCGATCCACGCGGCGCCGGATTTCGCCCCCCAGCTTGAGCGGCCATTGCTCCGGATACATGGCGAAAGCAGCCGGCCTGCCGCCGTGGCGCTGGCGCTGGCTTGAACCCACGCGGCCTCCCGGTCGCGCCAGGTGGATGCAGCAGAGCGCACTCTCAACCGGCGTTCACGGGGGATGGGTCAGGCTGCGCGCCTGTTGCCGCCCGCGGCCGCCTCGTACAGACTCCCGACCATGATCCCAAACGCGTCGATGCCCGCCAGGGCGCTGCTCATCCTTGCAACGCTGGCCATCGCCGGTTGCGGTTTCCACCTGCGCGAGCGCATCGCGCTGCCGGCCGACGCGCCGCCGGTGCGGGTGGTTTCCAGCACGCCTTACAGCCCGCTGGTGACCCTGCTGGAGCGCACCCTGCGCAATGCCGGCGCGGAGGTTGCCGAGGACAACGCGGGTACCGACGTGCTGCGCCTTGAAGTGCTCTCCGAGCGCTGGGGCGACCTGCCCATCGCCATCGACGAGCGCGGGCGTGCCCAGGAGTTCTCGCTGCGCTACGCCACCGTGTTCACCGCCGTGCTGGCCGACGGCACCGTACTGGTGCCGCAGCAGGCGGTGGAGATGGCGCGCGACTACGTGTCGCCTCCGGAGAACGCCACCGGTACCAGCACCGAGCGCGAGATCCTGGCCGACGAGCTGCGCCGGGAAATGGCCGCCTCGATCCTGCGTCGCCTCGACAGCGTGGTGCGCGCCGATCCCAGCCGCACCCGCCTGCTGCAGTCGTCACCCGAGGCGCCCGCGGATGCCCAGCCGCCGCAGGCACCGGCCGAGCCGGAGCAGCCGTGACCGCACCGCGCACGGGCCTGCGATGGAACTGAAGCCCGACCAGCTGGTGGCCCAGGCCGGGCGCCAGCCGTTGCAGCCGGCTTACCTGGTCGCCGGCCCGGAAACCCTGCACGTCCTGGAGGCCGCCGACGCCATCCGCGCCCGCGCGCGGGCCGACGGCGCCGAGCGCGAGGTGTTCGAGGCCGAGGGCCGCGACCCGGACTGGGATGCGCTGTCGGCAAGCTTCGGCGCGCCCGGCCTGTTCGCCTCGCGCCGGCTGCTGGAACTGCGCCTGCCTTCGGGCAAGCCCGGCAAGGTCGGTGCCGAGGTGATCGGCGCGTTCTGCGCCAGTCCCCCGCCGGACGTGACCCTCCTGGTCGTCGCCGGCGAGTGGAGCAAGGCGCACCAGGGCAAATGGGTCGACGCGCTTTCAAGGATCGGCGTGGTGTCCATCGCCTGGGCGCTCAAGCCGCACGAATTGCCGGGCTGGATCGAACGTCGCCTGCGCGATCGCGGCCTCCGGGCCAGCGCAGAGGCGGTGCAGGGCCTGGCCGAGCGGGTGGAAGGCAACCTGCTGGCCGCCGCCCAGGAGATCGACAAGCTGGCGCTGCTGGCGCCGGGCGCGACCCTGGACCTGGCGACGATGGAATCGCTGGTGGCCGATGCCGCCCGCTACGACGTGTTCCGCCTGGTGGAAGTGGCCCTGTCCGGCAACGCCGCCCAGGTGCGGCGGATGCTGGCCGGCCTGCGTGCGGAGGGCGAGCAGGTGGCCGGGCTGACGCCGGTGGTGATCCGCGAAGTGCTGCGTGCCGCCGGGCTTGCCCGGGCCCAGGCGCGCGGTGCCAACATGGCCGCCGAGATGAAGTCCCAGGGCCTGTGGGAGGCACGCCAGGCGCCGTTCAAGCGGGCCCTGCAGCGCCACGCCCGGCCGATGCACTGGAACCGCTTCGCCGCCTACGCCTCGCGCGTGGACCGCGCCGCCAAGGGTCGCGCCGCCGGCGATCCCTGGGTGCTGCTGGAGCGCCTGCTGCTGGCCATCGCCGAAGCCCCGGCCACCCGCCTGCTGGCTGCGACCGGCTGAGCCGGGCGGCCATGCTCCGGCTCTGGTACGGCGGCACGTTCGACCCGGTCCATCTG
Organism: Pseudomonadota bacterium; assembly: GCA_023391775.1. GTDB lineage: Bacteria > Pseudomonadota > Gammaproteobacteria > Xanthomonadales > Xanthomonadaceae > Pseudoxanthomonas. The sequence continues at coordinate 4,505 of JAEWAG010000232.1, forward strand.
GGCCACATCGCCATCGCCCATGCCGCGGCGGACCTGTTCGGGGTGCCGGTGACCCTGGCCC
>JAEWAG010000258.1 GCA_023391775.1 Pseudomonadota bacterium
GCCAGCAGGGTGGAGCCGGCGATCAGCACGTCCATGCCCAGCCGGCGCCCGCGCAGTTCGTTCCATGCGCCGACGATGAACGGCCAGCCGGCCCAGAACACCACCGGGGTGGACACCATGAAGGTGACCCAGCGGAAGAAGTCGCGGGTGGGCAGCGGCATCTCGCCGCGGGTATCGAGATACAGCGCTTCGGCGAACATCATCGCCTGCATCGCGCCGATGCCGGCCAAGCCGATGCGCAGCACGTCGCGGTTGCGTTCGCGCCGCCGCGCCGCCTCGCGTGCCTCGCCGGTGGCGAGGTAGGGCCGGTAGCCGAGCGAGGCCAGCCGCGCCAGTGGTTGCGACAGCGCGGTGCGCGCGGGATCCCAGGCGATGCGGATGCGGCCGGTGATGGCGTTGGCGGTGGACTCCAGCACGCCGGGTTCACGCGCGAGCGCGCGGTCGATCAGCCAGGCGCAGGCGGCGCAGCGCATGCCGTCGGTGAGCAGGGTGATCTCGCGTCCGCCTTCGACCGCGCGGCTGTGTTCGGCCTGCACGTCGGCCCGGTCCCACACGGCCAGGTCCGGCAGATCCTCGCCGACCCTGCCGGCCACCGCACTGCGCAGGCGGTAGTAGCCGTCCAGTTCGGCCTGGGCGATCCACTCGGCGGCCGCGGCGCAGCCCTGGCAGCAGAACGCGCGGGGTTGCCCGTCCAGCGGCAGGACGAAGGTGCCGGCAGCGGGCAGGGCCTGGCCGCAGTGGTGGCAAACGTCGCCACCCACGCTGGCCGTCCCGGGTGCCGGTGCCGGATCCACCGGTCAGCCTTCCCCGCCCAGTGCCGGAGCCAGGCGCGCGGCATGCTGCTGCCGCGGCAGGCGTCCCTGCAGGCGCCAGCTGCGGTCGGCCGGACGCAGCCGCGCGATCCAGTCGTGCGCCGGATCCACCGCCTGCTCCACGCGCCAGCCCGGGCCATGTGGCAGCAGCTCCAGGTGCAGGTCCTCGGCCTGGCGGGCCGGATGCTCCAGGTCCAGGTGCAGCGGCGCGGTCGCGTCGAACTTCCCGGTGGCCGGCAGCACCTCGACCACGCCGTCCTCCACCCGCAGCACCACGCTCAGGCCCAGCTTCCTGGCCTCGGCGTCCGGGCCCAGGTCGGCGGTCTGGATCTGCGAGACGCGGCGTACCGGGTCGGTGACCACGTCCGCGCCGCCGGCGCGTACGGCGATCACCACCAGGCTGACGCCGGCGATGACGGACAGCAGCGGCAGGCCGATGACCAGCCACATCACCGGATTGCGCCAGGGCGAGGCGTGCTTGTGCGAATTGGGTGCGTTCATTGGGCCGGTCCGAAGAAACTGCTTTCGATGATGCGCTGCTCGCTGCCGTCCATACATTCGATCACGAACCGCAGGTCATGGCGGCCGGAGGTGTCGCCATCGGCGACCACGCTCACCGCCACCGGAACCATCTGCTCGGGCCCGGCGCTGACCTCCGACGGGCTGTCCAGCCTCAGCGGCGCATCGCTGTGGACGGCGATGCGGTAGCGGCGGGTCTCGGTGCTCTTGTTGATCAGCTTGAGCGTGTAGTCGTTGGCCACCGAGCCGTCGGCGGACTGGCGATACAGCGCGTTGCGGTCGCGCAGCACCTCGGCGATCAGCTCGCTGCGGTGGGTGACGCCCCAGGCCCACGCCGCGCACAGTCCGGCCAGCAGCAGGCCGTAGATGGCGACGCGCGGGCGCAGCACCCGGCTGGGCTTGCCGTCGATGCTGTTCTGGGTGGCGTAGCGGATCAGCCCGCGCGGATAGCCGACCTTGCCCATCACCTCGTCGCAGGCGTCGATGCACGCACCGCAGGCGATGCACTCGTACTGCAGGCCGTTGCGGATATCGATGCCGGTGGGACAGACCTGCACGCAGATGGTGCAGTCGATGCAGTCGCCGAGCTGGTCGGCCGGGAACTTCGGCAACGGCTCGGGCCTGTCGTGCGCGCCGCCGAGGGTGATGGTGCCGCGCGCCTGGGCGCGGTTGTCGGCAGCGGTGGGGTGCGCGCTGGCACGGAACACGTAGTCGTACGCAGTGCGCGGATCGAGCAGGCCGCGGGCGCGTTCGAGCACGCTGCCGAGGCCGCGCTTGCGCGGGCCGCGCGGTTCGCCACGCATCGGGTCGTAGGCGATCAGCAGCGTGTTGCGGTCGAACATCGCACTCTGGAACCGCGCGTACGGGCACATGTACTTGCACACCTGCTCGCGCAGGAAGCCGGCATTGCCCCAGGTGGCCAGGGCGTAGAACAGCACCCAGAACGTCTCCCAGCCGCCCCATGCGAACGGCACCAGGCGGCTGGCCAGGTCGCTGATCGGGGTGAAGAAGCCGACGAAGGTGAAGCCGGTCCACAGCGCGAAAGCCAGCCAGAGCGCGTGCTTGGCGCCCTTGCGCAGGATCTTCTCGCGGTTCCAGGGGCCGGCATCGAGCTTCATCCGCCTGGGGCGGTCGCCCTCGGTCCAGCGCTCCATCCACAGGAACACCTCGGTCCACACCGTCTGCGGGCAGGCATAGCCGCAGAACAGGCGTCCGGCCAGGGCGGTGAAGAAGAACAGCGCCATCGCCGCGATGATCAGCAGCAGCGCCAGGAACAGGAAATCCTGCGGCCAGAACGACAGGCCGAACACGTAGAACTTGCGCGCCGGCAGGTCGAACAGAACCGCCTGGCGGCCATCCCAGCGCAGCCACGGGAACAGGTAGAACATGCCCAGCAGCCAGCACACCGCGGCCACGCGCAGGCGGTTGAAGCGGCCGGACACGTCGCGTGGATAGACCTTGCGCTCGCTGACGTAGAACGAGTTGCCCTGGTCGTCGACCACGTCCAGGGGGATGCGCCTGCTCACGGCAGCCACCACTTGGCCGCGGCGGGGCGGAAGGGGGAGGGGATGGGGTGTTGGAAAGTCATGGCGTGTGCTTCGCCGCAGTGCCGGCGTGCGTGCGTACGGGGGGAGTCCGTCGCTTTGTCAGTATCCCGATCCTGTCCGCGCGGGGAAGCGACAGATTGTCCCAGTCGCGCGGCATGGGCCTCACTCGGGCGGAAGCGCGTGGTTGAAGCGGCTGGAAGGCCGCAACAGGATCCAGGTGAAAAGACTGGACGAGGCGGTGGCCAGCCAGAAAGCAAAGAACCCCAGCGTGTAGCCGAGCCCGCGGGTCATCGGCATGCCGGGGAAGGTGAGGTCGCGCAGCAGCAGCGGATCGACCAGGGCGAAGAACACCATGGTCGCCACGCCGGCTGCGAAGAAACTGGGCCAGGCGATCGCCCCCACCCGCTGTGACAGCGGGCGGGGAGGATGGTCAAGGCGCGGTGCGCTGAAGTCGGCCACGGTCAGTCCGTCGCTTCGCTCGGTGCGGGCGGCTCGTTGGACAGCGACCACACGTAGGCACCGACCAGGCGCGCGCGGGTCTCGCCGAGCAGTTCCCGGTGCGCGGGCATGCTGCCGTGGCGACCGTCGGCGATGGTCCGGCGCAGGCTTTCGCGGCTGCTGCCGTACATCCAGTAGTTGTCGGTCAGGTCCGGCGCACCCAGGTCCTGGTTGCCCTTGCCGTCCACGCCGTGGCAGGCGACGCACACGCCGTCGTAGAGCTTCTTGCCCTGCGCGGCCATGAAGTTGTTCTGCAGGGACGCCGGGTCGGACAGGGTGCGCACGTAGGCGATGGTGTAGTCGACCGCCTCCGGGCCGCCCATGCCGGTGAGCACCGTGCCCCAGCCCGGCATGACGCCTTCGCGACCGTCCAGGATGGTCGTCAGCACCTGCTCCGGCGCGCCGCCCCAGTGCCAGATGTCATCGGCCAGGTTGGGGTAGCCCACTGCGCCCTGTCCGGCCGAGCCGTGGCAGGTGGCGCAGGTGTTGCTGAAGATCGAGCGGCCCAGCGCCACCGCCTTCGGATCCTGCGCCAGCACGTCGATCGACTTGCCGGAGTAGGGCTTGAACGTCTGCTCCAGGCGCGCGTCCTGCACCGCCTTGTCCTCGGCGTGCTCGCGCTGCGAGCTCCAGCCGCTGTAGCCGGGGATGCTGCCCAGGCCGCCGTACCAGAAGAAGTAGCCGACGCCGAACACGATGGGCAGGTAGAACAGGTTGATCCACCACCGCGGCAACGGCTTGTTGTACTCGGTGATGTCGCCGTCCCAGGTGTGCAGCGTGTCCTCGGGCTTCGGGTCGCCCGGGCGGCGGCGCGCGGTCCACCACAGCAGCCACACGTAGCCGACGATGTTCAGCGCGACCAGGGCGATGACGTACCACGTCCATCCCATGCTCATGCGCGGTTTCCTCCAATGTTGCCCTTGTCCGCGTCCTCTTCCAGCGGCAGCTGCGCCGCGGCGTCGAACTCGGTCCTGCGTGCCGGGCTCCAGGCCCAGATCCAGCCGCCGATGAACATCACCAGCAGCACTGCGGTCACGATTCCGGAAATCACGGCTGGCCTCCCTTTGGTGCGTGCCGGCCCAGTCCCTGCAGGTAGGCGACCACCGCGTCGAGCTCGGTCTTGCCCTCCACGTCCGCGGCCGCCTGCGCGATCTGCTCGTCGGTGTAGGGGTCGCCCAGTGCCTTCAGCGCGCGCATGCGCGCGGCCACGGTCGGGCCGTCGAGTTCGTTCTCGGCCAGCCACGGGAAACCGGGCATGTTCGATTCCGGCACCACGTCGCGCGGGTTGATCAGGTGCACGCGCTGCCACTCGTCGGAATAGCGGCCGCCGACGCGGGCCAGGTCCGGCCCGGTGCGCTTGCTGCCCCACTGGAACGGGCGGTCGTAGACCGACTCGCCGGCCAGCGAGTAGTGGCCGTAGCGCTCGGACTCGAAGCGCAGGGTGCGGACCATCTGCGAGTGGCAGTTGTAGCAGCCCTCGCGGACGTAGACGTCGCGGCCGGCCAGCTCCAGCGCCGGGTAGGGCTCCACGCCCTCCAGCGGCTCGATGGCCTCGGCCTGGAACATCAGCGGCACGATCTCGGCCAGGCCGCCGAAGGACACGGCCACCGCGATCAGCACGGCCATCAGGCCGACGTTCTTCTCGACTTTCGCGTGGGGATTCTGGTTGTCGCTCATGGTTCTTCTTCCTCCTCAGCGCGCGTCGGCGGGCTGCACGGGCAGCACGGGCTGGGCCGCCACCGACGGGGCCGCCTGCCAGGTGCGCCACACGTTCCAGGCCATGATGAACATGCCGGCCAGCACCACCAGGCCACCGCACAGGCGGATCAGGTAGTAGGGGTAGGTGGCGTTGAGGGCTTCGACGAAGCTGTAGGTCAGCGTTCCGTCGGGGTTGGTGGCGCGCCACATCAGGCCCTGCATCACGCCGGCGATCCACATCGACACGATGTACAGCACCACGCCGACGGTATGCAGCCAGAAGTGCAGGTCGATAGCCTTGATCGAGAACATCTGCTCGCGGCCGAGCATCTTCGGCATCAGCGCGTAGATCGAGCCGATCGAGATCATCGCGACCCAGCCCAGCGCGCCGGCGTGCACGTGGCCGACGGTCCAGTCGGTGTAGTGCGACAGCGAGTTGACCGTCTTGATCGACATCATCGG
>JAEWAG010000324.1 GCA_023391775.1 Pseudomonadota bacterium
CCCCCGCCCTGGTGGCGGTGGCCGTGCTGAGCCACGTCGCCGTCGATGCCGGCTACGTGCTGGTGATCCCGCTGGGCGGGGTGATCTTCTACGCCGCCGGGCGCCATCCCATCGCCGGTATCGCCGCGGCCTTCTGCGGCGTGTCGGGCGGCTTTTCGGCGACCCTGTTCGTGCCGTCCTCGCTGGACCCGATGCTGGCCACCTTCACCCAGAGCGCGGCCCACATCCTGGACCCGGCGGTGGTGGTCAACCCGCTCAACAACTGGGTGTTCACCACCGCCTCGGCGTTCCTGGTGATCGGCATCGGCTGGTTCGTCACCGACCGCATCGTCGAACCGCGCCTGCAGCGGATGAAGATCGATGGCGACACCAGCAACCTGCCGACGATGGAGCCGCTGGCGGCCAACGAGATCCGCGGCCTGCGCTGGGCGGTGGCCTCGATGGCGGTGGCCGGCCTCCTGTTCGCGCTGAGCCTGTGGCCCGAGTCCAGCCCCTGGCGCGCCCCGGCCGAGCTGGTCCCCGCGGGCAGCCACCCGCTGCTGGTGGCCGCCGCGCCGGTGATGCGCTCTATCGTGGCCCTGATCTTCGTGTTCTTCCTGCTGCCGGGCGTGGTCTACGGCTATGTCTCCGGCACGGTGAAGACCCACCGCGACGTGATCGCGGCGATGCCCAGGGCCATGTCGGGCATGGGCTATTACATCGTCATCGCCTTCTTCATCGCCCAGTTCCTGGCCGGCTTCAACGGCTCGGGCCTGGGCACGCTGATGGCGGTGGAGGGCGCGCGGCTGCTGGAGTCGCTGGGCCTGCCGATGTGGCTGACGATCATCGGCCTGATCCTGATGACCGGCATCGTGAACCTGTTCATCGGCTCGGCCTCGGCCAAGTGGGCGCTGCTGGCGCCGATCATGGTGCCGCTGATGATGCAGCTGGGCGTCTCCCCCGACCTGGCCCAGGCCGCGTACCGGGTCGGCGACTCGATGACCACCATCCTGACCCCGCTGATGCCGTACTTCCCGCTGATCGTGGTGTTCTGCCAGCGTTACGTGACCTCGGCCGGCATCGGCACCCTGGCCTCGACCATGGTCCCGTACTCGATCGCCCTGTCGGTGCTGTGGACCCTGCTCTTGCTGGCCTTCTGGGGCCTGGGCATCCCGCTGGGCATCGGCGCCAGCTACACCTATCCGGCGGGCTGACGCCCCGGTCCTGCGGGGCGGCCGGTACCGCGCCGGGTCCGCCGGCGCTTTTCAACACGGCGCCGGGGGGCTAACGTTACGGCCGCAACGACCGCCCCCGGGCGGTCGTCCCCATTCCGAGGAGCCCCGCCAACGTGTCCAGCAACCCGCACGCCGCCGAAGCGCAGAAGACCATTCTGGGTCATCCGAGAGGCCTGTTCGTCCTGTTCTTCGCCGAGATGTGGGAGCGCTTCTCCTACTACGGCATGCGGGCGCTGCTGATCTTCTATCTGGTGCAGCACTGGATGTTCTCCGACTCGGAGGCATCGGTGATCTACGGCGCCTACACCGCCCTGGTGTACATCGCCCCGGTGATCGGCGGCTATCTGGCCGACCGCTACCTGGGCCAGCGCAAGGCGGTGCTGTTCGGCGCGGTGCTGCTGACCTTCGGCCATTTCCTGATGGCCTTCGAGGGCGATGGTGGGCAAAGCGCGCCGGAGATGAACATCTTCTGGCTGGCGCTGTCCTTCATCATCGTCGGCTCGGGCTTCCTCAAGGCCAACATCTCGGTGATGGTCGGGCAGCTGTACCCGCGCACCGACATCCGCCGCGACCCGGCGTACACGATCTTCTACATGGGCATCAACCTTGGCGCGATGCTCGGTTCGCTGATCGCCGGCTATCTCGGCCAGACCTACGGCTGGGCCTGGGGCTTCGGCGCCGCCGGCGTGGGCATGCTGCTGGGCCTGGTGGTGTTCGTGATCGGCAAGCCGATGCTGATGGGCCGCGGCGAATCGCGCGTGCCGGAGAAGCTGGCCAAGCCCGTGTTCGCCGGCATCACCTTCGAGTGGGCGCTGTACGCCCTGGCCTTCCTGTCGGTGGGCGTGGTGTGGTGGCTGATCCAGCACCAGTCGATGGTCGGCTACCTGCTGGGTACCGCAGGCGCGGTGCTGGTGCTGTACGTGCTGTTCACGGCGGTGTTCAAGCTGCGGCCCGAGGAGCGCAACCGCATCCTCGCCGCCCTGTACCTGATCGTCGGTTCGATCCTGTTCTGGGCGCTGTTCGAGCAGGCCGGCGCCTCGCTCAACCTGTTCACCGACCGCTCGGTGGACCGCCACATCTTCGGCTGGGAAGTCCCGGCGTCGATGTTCCAGTCGTTGAACTCGATGTACATCATCGCCCTGGCGCCGCTGTTCGCCATGGTCTGGCTGTGGCTGGGCAAGCGGGGCTGGGAGCCGTCGGCCCCGGCCAAGTTCGCCCTCGGCGTGGTGCTGGTGGGTGCCGGCTTCCTGGTGCTGGTGGCCGGCGCGGCCGCCGCGGGCGCCGGTGCGACCCCGGTGATCTACATCTTCCTGATCTACCTGATCCACACCATGGGCGAGCTGTGCCTGTCGCCGGTGGGCCTGTCGGCGATGAACCGTCTGGCGCCGTCGCACATGGCCAGCCTGATCATGGGCGCGTGGTTCTTCGCCTCGGCCACCGGCAACTTCGCCGCAGGCCTGATCTCCGCCGCCACCGGCGGCGAGGGTGGCGGCGTGGAACGGGTCATGGAGGTCTATTCCAACGTCGGCTGGCTGGCCGTGGGCGTGGGCGTGGTGATGGTGGTGATCGCGCCGGTGATCAGGAAGCTGATGCATCTGGACACCCTGGCCGACGAGGAAGTGCCCGGGCGCGCCGAGCTGGCCGAGCCGGCCGCCGCCGGGGTCGACCCTTCGGGCGGCAAGCGCATCTGACTTGCAGGCCGCCCGGGATCCGGGCGGGGCTTAGCACGGGCGCGGCGTCGCGCCCGTCATCCACAACGCTGGCGGGCCCCGAGGCCGCCAGCGTTGCCTTTTGGGCACCCGGAAATTCCATCGGACACGGCGGCCACCGGTGCGCGTGTGGCATGAGGCGTAAGCGGCCACCGCCGGGCGCGCAGGTCGATGCGCCGGGTCCGCGCCCGGAGCGTGGCCGGGGATGTCGCCAGGCGGCCATCGACAGGCCGGCGCGGATGGACTGGCGATGACGTCACTGCGGCTGCAGGGTCGCGCCGCCGTGGCTGGCTGGATCAATCCGGGGGCTGCGCGCAGTCCGCTCCGCACGGCCTGGCCG
>JAEWAG010000339.1 GCA_023391775.1 Pseudomonadota bacterium
GCCCAGCAGCAGGCGCCGCGGCCCGCCGCGCAGCAGGCGCCGGCGCAGCGGGCGCTGCGTCCGATCAGCATGCCGGCGCCGCGTTATCCGCCCGATGCGCAGCGCGCGGGCACTGCTGGCGACGTGCTGGTGGAGTTCACCGTGGGCACCAGTGGCGAGGTGACCGACGTGCGCGTGCTGCGTGCCAACCCGCCGCGCGTGTTCGATCGCGAGGCCACCAACGCGGTGCGTCGCTGGAAGTTCGAACCGATCGACGCGCCCGTCACCACCCGCCGCACCCTGGCCTTCACTCCCAACGAGTAAGGCCTCAAGCGGCTGCAAAGGAAAAGGCCCGGCATTGCCGGGCCTTTTCTGTATGCCGGCCTGCTGCCGGGTCAGGTGGAGATGGCGAGCTTCTCCTGCCGGTAGCGCAGCACCGCGCCCACCCACAGCAGCAGGGCCAGGCCCAGGCTGCAACCGAGGTAGATGCCCCATTCCGACGCGCTGACCGGTTCGGAACGGATCACCCGCAGCAGCATCTGGTTCTGCGCAAGGAACGGCACGGCGAACTGCCAGCTCTGGATCTTGACCGGGTTCACCATCAGCACCAGGGTCGGGATCATCGGCAGCAGCATCAGCCAGCTCATGTGGCTCTGCGCCTCCTTCAGGCTCTTGGCCGATGCCGCCAGCAGGGTCAGCAGCGAGGTGCCGATCAGCAGCATCGGCAGCAGCACGAACAGCATCTTGGCGATCGACAGCGCCGACACGTCCATCTGCCTGGCCACGCCGGTGGCCATCTGCGCACTGAGCTTGATGGCCAGCAGCGACAGCAGCAGCGAGACCAGGCCCAGCAGGCAGGCCGCGGCGATCTTGCCGCTGACGATGGCACCGCGTCCGGCCGGCGTGGCCAACAGCGGTTCCAGCGACTGCCGCTCGCGCTCGCCGGCGGTGGCGTCGAGCACCAGCGCCGCGCCGCCGAGGAAGGCGGTGATGAGCAGGAAGTACGGCAGGATCATCGACAGCAGCATGCCGCGTCGTGCCTCGTCGGTGGCCACGTCACGGGTGGCCGGGCTGACCGCCTGCACCAGCGACGGGTCCACGCCGCGGGCCAGCAGCCGCAGCGCGCCGACCTGGCTGCTGTAGGCCTCCAGCGCACCGCGCACGCGGCCGACCGGAATGTCGTTGTTGCGCTGGCTGCGATCGGTCAGCACTTCCACCAGCGCCGGGCGGCCGGCATGCCAGGCCTCGGCGAACTCCTCGCCGATCTCCAGGCCGACCTCCACGCGCTGGTCGCGGATGGCCTGCTCCAGGTCCTCCGGCGCATCGACCACGCGGATGCCCTGGGTACGCAGGAAGCTGACCAGGTTCGGCGCGCGTTCGGCGCCGATGGTCGGCACCTCCAGTTCCTTCTCGATCTGGGTGCGCGCCTTCTTCTCGGCCAGCACGCCCATGCCCAGGATGATGGCCGGGAACAGCAGCGGCCCGAGCAGCAGGGTCAGGGCCAGCGTGCGCCGGTCGCGGCTGATGTCGCGCAGCTCCTTGCACAGCACGGTCCAGATGGTTGCAAGTGCGTTCATGCCTCAAGGCCCTCCTCGGAACCGATCACCTTCACGAAGGCCTCTTCCAGGCTGGACTGGCCGGTCTGCGCGCGCAGCTCGTCGGCGGTGCCGGCGGCCACGACCTGGCCCTTGGCGATGATCACGATGCGATCGCACAGGGCCGCCACCTCCTGCATGATGTGGCTGGAGAAGATCACGCAGCGGCCCTGGTCGCGCAGCCCGAACAGGAACTGGCGCATCGCGCGGGTGGTCATCACGTCCAGGCCGTTGGTCGGCTCGTCCAGGATCACGTTGCGCGGGTCGTGGACCAGGGCGCGGGCGATGGCGGTCTTGGTGCGCTGGCCCTGGGAGAAGCCCTCGGTCTGCCGGTCCAGGATCTCGCCCATGTCCAGCGCTTCGGACAACGCGGCGATGCGCTGGGCGGTGCGCTGCGCGGACAGGCCGTGCAGGCGGGCGAAGTAGGCGATGTTCTCGCGTGCGGTCAGGCGCTTGTACACCCCGCGCGCGTCCGGCAGCACGCCCAGGGCGCGGCGCACGGCCATCGGGTCGCGCGCCGGGTCGATGCCGTCCACCTCGATGCGGCCGCTGTCCGGCTGCATCAGGGTGTAGAGCATGCGCAGGGTGGTGGTCTTGCCGGCGCCGTTGGGTCCGAGCAAGCCGGTGATCTGGCCGTCATGGGCCTGGAAGCCGACCCCGGAAACGGCCTTGACCGTGCCGGTGCGGGTCTTGAACTGCTTGTGCAGGTCTTGGGCGATGATCATCGCGGCAGGACTCCGTCTCGAAGGTGGTGGCGCATCAGGGCTCCCATCCGTTGAAGCTGGTGAAGGGCGGTACGTAGGTCATGCTGGACAGGCAGGTCGCATCGAGGGACCCGGCATCGGTGCTCTCCATGAACTGGCCGAGCAGGCGCGGCATGCAGCCCAGGCCGAAGGTGCCGTGGCCCTGGCCTTCCAGCACCAGGTGGCGGCCGTTGGGCAGGCCTTCGAGCACGCGCTCGGCGTAGCGCGGCGGCGTGACCGGATCCATCTGCCCGGACAGCAGCAGAGCCGGGACGTCCGACTGCAGCGGCGCGGTGAAGCCTTCCGGGCGGGTCCCCCGCGGCCAGGCGTCGCACGCGGCGAAGAACAGCCGTGCCACTTGCGGGCCCAGCAGCGTGCCTTCGGCCTGCGCGGCCTGCTCGTCGTAGCGGTCGGCGTCCTCGGCGCAGATCACCGACCACTGCATGCCGCCGGCCATCTGCCCGCTGGTGCTGCGTGCCATCAGTTCCGACAGCGACTTCAGCGGCGCGTAGCGGCCCTGGGCCGCCTCGTCCAGCACGATCGGCAGCAGCGCGGCGGTCTGCGGCATGTACGAGAACATGAAGGCCAGGCCGGTCACCGTGCTCGCGTCGACCCGGCCCTTGAGCGCCTCGCCGCTGCCCGGGTCGCGGTAGTCGACCTCCACCGGGGCCTGGGCCAGGCGGGTGACCAGGCTTTCCAGCTGGGCGCGCGGATCCTGCGGGAAGCGCTCGGCGCACGAGGGCAGCGACGCGCACTGGCTGGCGTGCAGGCGCAGCGCCTCCTCGAAGGTGTGGGCGAACTCGCCGCCGAGGACCACGTCGTTCGGCGCGACGCCATCGAGCACCAGGCTGCGCACGTGCTGCGGATGGGTGGCCGCGTACTGCTGGGCCACGCGGGTGCCATACGAGCCACCCACCAGGTTCACCGACGGTGCGCCCAGGGCCTGGCGTACCGCCTCCAGGTCGGCGACCGCTACGGTCGTGGTGTAGAAGCGCGGATCGGCGCGGTCGGCCACCGCCGCGGCACAGTCGCGCGCCAGCCCGGCCAGGGCCTCGCGGGCCTGCGGGTCCTCCAGGTCCAGGTCGGCCAGCCCGCTGCGGTCGCATTGCAACGGATTGGAGCCGCCGGTGCCGCGCTGGTCGACGAGGATGACGTGGCGCTGCCTGCGTACCTCGCGGAACGCGGGGTTGACCTGCGGCCATACCTCCACCGCCGACTGGCCCGGCCCGCCGGCGAGGAAGAACACCGGGTCGGCCTGCTCGCTGCCCTCGTCGGTGGCCGGCAGCCACGCGATGTTCAGTGCGTTCCGGCGGCTGCCGGCATCGTCGGGGTTCTCCGGCACCTCGAAGGTGGTGCAGCGCGCCTGCACGCTGCCGACGCCGGCGCTGCTGGCCAGGGTGCAGGGCTCGAACGCGAGCTGGCCGTACTGGTAGCCGGAAACCTGGGCCGCTTCCGGCGGTGGCGTTGCGCTGTCGCAGGACGCCAGTGCCAGGCAGGCACTGGCGGCGGCCAGGGTGAGGAGTGTCTTGCGGGTCTTCATTGGGATGGGCCCGGTCACTGTGGAAAAGGAGGAAAAGCGAGGCTGCGCTACGGTCCGTCGGGGATGAACACGTCCTCGATCCGCCTGCCGAACAGCCGCGCGATGCGGAACGCCAGCGGCAGGCTGGGGTCGTACTTGCCGGTCTCCAGCGCGTTGACCGTCTGCCGGGACACGTCCAGGCGTTCGGCCAGTTCGCCCTGCGACCAGCCTTGCTCGTCGCGCAACGCGCGCAGGTGGTTCTTCATCCGCCGGTCACTGGTAGCGGCGCACGACGATGGCCTTGGCAACGCCATAGGCCGCGCAGATGAAAGGGAATACCCAGATCATGGCCGAGGCCGCGGGCACGTCGATGACCTTCGCCGCCTGCAGGAAGCCGCCGGCCATGTACGCCACGCACACCAGCGCAGTGCCGATGCTGACCGCCTCCAGCTCGATGCGCTGCTGCATCTCGTCCACGTCGCGGATGTAGCGCACCATCGCCCGCATCACGAAGGCGATCGGCGGCACCGGCAGCAGGGCCAGCAGCGCGCGCACCGGTGCGTCTAGTTCGGCCCGGCGCAGCAGGAACAGCGAGATGACCACCGCGACCGCGTATGCGGCCATGGCCAGCAAGATCTCGCGGGTGTAGCGCCGGCGCAGTTGCGAGGGCGCGGTGTCGCAGGGAGCCGGCAGCCGCCAGCGCATCAGCGCGGCCAGGGCCAGGCCGATTCCCAGTCCGAGCAGAAGGCCGACCACCACGTCCGGAACGCGGTCTGGCAGCAGGCGCGGCAGCAGCAGGCCCAGGGCCAAGGTGGCGGCGGCCTGCAGGGCCAGCAGTGGCGGGGAACCGATCTTCCTCATGGGCGGACCCGCCCGGCGCGGAGGTGGCGGACTGCGGCGACGGCGAGGAACACCACCCCGCCCCAGGCCAGGGCCGGCACTCCGGCGAGGCCGGCACCGATGAACGCCAGCCCGATCGCCACGAAGCCGGCTCCCTCGCGCTGTTCCATGCAGACTGTCATGCTCCCTCCCTGTAAAGCGTGCTTTACAAGACGATAGGCCGCGCACAGGGGTGTGTCAAGCGAGCTTTACACGTGCCGCCGCCGCCACCGGCCGGTGGCGTGCGGGGCGCCCGCCCAGCGGCGTGGCGTCGGGTTGGTGCTGACGTACTTCTCGCGGTGGGCGAAGGGCCGTACGGGCGGACCATGGGTCCGCGCGGCCCTGAGCGCCGTGCGCGTACTCGCGCGCGGCGGGGGATCCGCCGCCGGCAGGTCTACTTGATGCTGACGTACTTCTCGCGGCGGATCTGCGCCACGCCCAGGCCGGCCGCCTTCAGCGCCTCGAAGCTGGCGTCGACCATGTCCGGGTTGCCGCACAGGTAGGCGATGTCGCGCGCCGGGTCGGGCGCGAACTCCGGCAGCTGCTGCTGCACGTAGCCGTGGCGGACCTCGGCATGCGCAGGCAAGGAGCCGGGCTGCGGCAGCTCGCGCGACAGGCAGGGCACATAGCGGAACTGCGGGTGGGCGGCGGCGAAGGCGAGGAAGTCTTCCGCGTAGAGCAGCTCGCCGGGAGTGCGCGCGCCGGCCAGCAGCACCACCTCGATGCCGCGCTCGGCGATCTGCGCGGCCAGCACCGGCAGCATCGCCCGGTACGGAGTAACGCCGGTGCCGGTGCCGATCAGCAGGTAGCGGCCGTTGTGGTCGCCCGGCATCAGGCAGAAGCGGCCATACGGGCCGCTGGCGCTGACCCGATCGCCAATGGCCAGGCTGTCGAACAGTGCGGTGGCCGCCCCGCCCGGCACGTGGCTTACCGCGATCTCCACCGCCTCGCCCGGCCCCAGCGCATGGTCGTGGATGGTGGCCAGCGAATAGCTGCGCCGCGCCGGCGTGCCATCGGCGTAGTCGAAGTGGATCTGGATGAACTGCCCCGGCACGAAGTCCAGGGGCTGGCCATCGTCACGGGCGAGCACGTAGTGGCCGATGGTTGGCGCGAGCATGCGACGCCCGACGAGGCGGAGCGGAAACTGGACAGGCACGGTATTGGTTTCGGGACGGTGTGTACCGGGCGGCTTCCCGGCGGCGACCTATAATAGCCGCTGCTCAGAGCAGGCGCCCTCGCGGGCGGAAGGCCTCATGAACCCCCACACACCCGAGGCAGCGGTTCCGGCGCTGCGCGTGCGCGAGCTGCGCAAGACCTACAGCAACGGCGTGGAAGCCCTCAAGGGCATTTCCCTGGACGTCGCGCCCGGCGATTTCTTCGCCCTGCTCGGTCCCAACGGCGCCGGCAAGTCCACCCTCATCGGCATCGTCAGTTCGCTGGTCAACCTCAGCGGCGGTGGCGTGGAGGTGTTCGGGGTGGACCTGGCCGGCGACCGTGGCCAGGCCATGCGCCAGATCGGCCTGGTCCCGCAGGAGATCAACTTCAACCTGTTCGAGAAGCCGTTCGACATCCTGGTCAACTACGCCGGTTTCTACGGCATCCCGCGCGCGGAGGCGGCGGGCCTTGCCGAGGCCGAGCTGCGACGCGCGCACCTGTGGGAGAAGGCGCAGGTGATGAGCCGCACCCTGTCCGGCGGCATGAAGCGGCGGCTGATGATCGCCCGGGCGATGATGACCCGGCCGCGCCTGCTGATCCTGGACGAGCCCACCGCCGGGGTGGACATCGAGATCCGCCGCGACATGTGGCGCGTGCTGCGCGAGATCAACGCCGCCGGCACCACCATCATCCTGACCACGCACTACCTGGAGGAAGCGTAGAGCCTGTGCCGCAACCACGCCATCACCGCCCACGGCCGCATCGTCGAGCAGGGTCCGATGCGCGCGCTGCTGGCCAAGCTGGACGTGGAGGGCTTCCTGTTCGACATCGACGGCGAGCTGCCTGCGCAGCTTCCCGCGATCGAGGGCACCACCCTGGTCGCGCTCGACGGACACACCCTGGACCTGGACATGCCCCGCGCCATGGACCTCAACCGCGTGTTCGCCGCGTTCGAGGCCGCCGGCATCCGCATCCGCTCGATGCGCACCAAGAGCAACCGCCTGGAGGAGCTGTTCGTGCGCCTTACCGGCCAGAAGGAGGCCGCATGAGCACGCCACTGGTGGAAAGGTCGCCGCGCGCCGCCAACTGGATCGCGCTGGGCACCATCGTCCGCCGCGAGATCAGCCGCATCCTGCGCATCTGGGGCCAGACCCTGGTGCCGCCGGCGATCACCATGACCCTGTATTTCCTGATCTTCGGTGGCCTGATCGGCTCGCGGATCGGCGACATGGGCGGCTACAGCTACATGGAGTTCATCGTCCCCGGGCTGGTGATGATGAGCGTGATCCAGAACAGCTACGGCAACATCTCCTCCAGCTTCTTCGGCGCCAAGTTCGGCCGCCACGTGGAGGAGCTGCTGGTCAGTCCCATGCCCAACTGGGTGATCCTGTGGGGCTACGTGGCCGGCGCGGTGCTGCGCGGACTGATGGTGGGCGTGATCGTGCTGGCCATCGCCATGTGTTTCACCACCGTGCGCATCCCGCATCCGCTGGTGACCCTGAGCACGGTGCTGCTGGGCGCGACGATCTTCTCGCTGGCCGGCTTCGTCAACGCGGTCTACGCGCGCAAGTTCGACGACGTGGCCATCGTTCCGACCTTCATCCTGACCCCGCTGACCTACCTGGGCGGCGTGTTCTATTCGGTCAAGCTGCTGCCGCCCTGGGCGGAGGCGGCGACCCACGCCAATCCGATCTTCTACATGGTCAACGCCTTCCGCTATGGCCTGCTGGGCAGCACCGACGTGCCGCTGTGGGTGGCCTACGGCCTGATGCTGGCATTCGTGGCGGTGCTGTCGGCCGTCTCGCTGGCGCTGCTGCGCCGCGGCGTGGGGCTGCGCAGCTGATGCGCGTGCTGGTGCTCGGTGCCGGCGGCACGGGCGGCTATTTCGGTGGCCGCCTGGCGCAGGGTGGCGCCGACGTCACCTTCCTGGTGCGCCCCGCGCGCGCGGCACTGCTGCGCGAACGCGGCCTGCGCATCCGCAGCCCGCTGGGCGATGCCGACCTGCAGGTCGCGACGCTGGCCGCGGACGAACTGCCTGCAGCGGTCGCGCGGCAGCCGTTCGACCTGGTGCTGCTGTCGTGCAAGGCCTACGACCTGGACAGTGCGAGCGAGGCGCTCGCCCCGGCGATGGTGTCAGCGACCACGCTGATGCCGATCCTCAACGGACTGCTGCACTACGACGTGCTGGACGCGCGCTTCGACCGCGAGCGCGTGCTGGGCGGGCTGTGCTTCATCAGCGCGACCCTGGGCGGTGACGGCTCGATCCTGCACCTGGGTCGCCCGGCCTCGATCACCTTCGGCGAGCGCGATGGCGGCACCAGCGCCCGGGTCGAGGCCTTCGCCGCGCTGTGCGCGCAGGCCGGCATCGACCATCGCGCCAGCACCGACATCGGCCAGGAGCAGTGGATCAAGTTCAGCTTCCTCGCCGCACTGGCGGCCGGAACCTGCCTGATGCGCGCGAGCATCGGAGATATCGTCGCCGGTGAGGGCGGCGCGGCATTCATGGCGGCGCTGCACGAGGAGTGCCTCGCGGTCGCGGCGGCCGAGGGCCAGCCGGTGCCGGAGAAGGCACGCACGACCGCACGCGCCAGCCTGGTGCAGGAAGGCTCCGACGTGAAGGCCTCGATGCTGCGTGACCTGGAGGCGGGCAACCGGGTCGAGGCGGCGCACATCGTCGGCGACATGTGGCACCGGGCCCGCGGCCACGGCCAGCACGCGCCGCTGCTGCACGCGGCCTGGTTGCACCTGCAGGCCTACCAGCGCCCGCGCGGCTGATCCGCGGACCGGCATCGCCGCAGAACCGCGTCCCAGTTCGGAACGTTGTCTTCGCACCGGCCTGCTTGCGATCCGCCCTGCTGTTGTACCCTCCGGCGTTCTGTCACATGGAGTGGAGCAGATGCGGAAGATGACGCTACTGGCGTGCGTGCTGGCGATGTCCCTCACTGGCTGCGGCGGCAGCGACGATGCGCCGCAGGCGGACGGGGAGCAGGAAGCTTCAACCACGGCTGCCGAAGCGGCGCCAGCCGGAGACGACGCCGCATCGGCGGCGGAGCCGGCAACCGCCCGGTCTACGTCCACCGACTCGGTGCAGGACCGCAATGGCAATCCGGTGCCGCTGCTGCCGTTCGACATCCAGCAGGTGCCGGCCAGCACGGCCGACCTGGGGGCGCTTCCGTTCTTTTCCCTGCCCGACGGCTATGGGCCAGTGAACCGGGCGAAGATCCGCCGCTATGCCCGCTTCCCGTTCCGTCTTGGCGAAGGCCTGCACTGGGTCGAGGGTGCGAGCTGGAACGCGAAGATCCACGTGGACCAGGACCGTCGCCGCGAGAAGGAATTCTCCGCGCGCGAACTGCGCCGCAACCTCGAGGCGGTCCTGGCCCAGGCAGGCGCGCAGAAGGTGTTCGAAGGTCCGCTGCGACGCGATGCCTACTACGGCGAGCTGGAGGACGAGATCGGTGGCGGCTTCATCGACGGCGTCAACCTCGACCAGGATGCCGACACCAGCGTCCACGTGATCCGCGCGGGCGGACGCAATGTCTGGGTGCAGCTGGCCACCACCAGCCACGATGCCGGGCTGGTGATCGTGGAGGAGAAGGACTTTGCGCCTACCGCGCACTGGGGCGAGGCCTTCCCCTACCTGTCGATGCCCGAGGGTTATGACGCCGGCAACCGGCCACGGCAGCGCGACTTCGACATGTATCCGTTCTGGACCGGCGACGACTTCGAGGAAGTCGAAGGCCGCACCTGGGCCGGACAGGTCGCCACCCGCGAGAACGCGTTTTCGATGCACGAGGTGCGCCGCAACCTGGAAGCGATGATGGAGCAGGCCGGCGGCGTGCAGGTGTTCGCGGGCCGCATCCCGCGCGAGGCGTCCGAGCGCTACGACACCGACCTCAAGGGGCCCTACAGCGACGGCACCAGCTTCAGCTGGGACGGTTACGAGTCGCGGGTGTATCGCGTGGACCGCCCGGATGGACGCCAGGTATGGGTGCACGCACGCCTGGAGTACCTGGGCGCAGGCTGGGTGGTGGTGGAACGCGAAGGCTTCGTGCAGAGCTCCGTGCTGCTGCCGGCCGACGCACTGAAGCAGAAGCTCGACAGCGACGGCCGCGTCGCCATCTCGGTCAACTTCGCCGTGGACCGGGCCGAGATCCTTCCCGAGTCGCAGCCGCAGATCGCGCAGGTGCTGGCGCTGCTGCGGGACAATCCGGCGCTGCAGCTTTCGGTGGAAGGGCATACCGACAACACCGGGACCGCCGAACGCAACCGCACCCTCTCACAGGCCCGCGCCGAATCGGTGGTGGCCGCGCTGACCGCCGGCGGCATCGACGCTGCGCGCCTGGCCGCGACCGGCTTCGGCGACAGCCGCCCGGTCGCGGACAACGGCACGGACGAAGGCCGTGCGCGCAACCGTCGGGTCGAGCTGGTCCGGCGCTGAGCGGTCCCTCCTGGGTGGACCCGTCCCCCGCGGGGGAGGTCACGTTGGCCCCGGTTCCGGCGACGAAGTCGTCATGAAGAACAGCGGACCGGAGCACGCCACGCCGGTGGTTTCGATCCTGCGTGCAGGGCCTGCAGTGACAAGGAACCTACCGCAGGCGTCCGCCATCCGGGTCCGGCTTGGGGTCAGCGCCGCACACGAGTGCCGGCCTCCAGGTCGCCCCGCAGATCCGTGACGTGCCGCCGCTGCGCGCACGGATGCGCGCGCAGCAACAGCAGGTCAGCGCCTGCAGGGCCCCAGGTACGCCGCGCGGTTCCAGCCGGCCTCCGATGTCGGCCCGAGGGCGCGCGCAGGGCTTTGCGCAACGCGTCGCCTGCCGACCCGGAGCAGACCTGCGACGCCCTCGGTGCCCCGCAACCGAGGCTGATCCCGATCCCGGGTCAAGGCGTAGCCGCCGCCGGGCTCAGCCGGGCAGGTTGAAGAAGGCGCGCGCCGTGGCGGTGCTGGCAGCGGCCGTGGCCTCCGCGGTTTCGCCACGGGCGCGCGCCAGTTCCTCGACGATGTGCGGCAGGAACGACGGCTCGTTGCGGCGGTCCTTGGGTATCGGCCGCAGCGTGCGCGGCAGCAGGTAGGGCGAGTCGGTCTCGACCATCAGGCGGTTGGCGGGAACGTTCTTCACGATCTCGCGCAGGTGCGCGCCACGGCGTTCGTCGCACAGCCAGCCGGTGATGCCGATATACCAGTCCTGGTCCAGGTAATCGAACATCTCCTCGCGGGTGCCGGTGAAGCAGTGCACTACTGCCGGCCCATGTTGGCCGTCGAACTGCTTCATCACCGCCATGAAATCGGCATGGGCGTCGCGCTGGTGCAGGAACAGCGGTTTGGGCTTGCCGGCCGCGGCCAGGTCGGCGGCAATCTGCAGCTGGCGCTCGAACGCCCTGCGCTGCGCCGGCCGCGGCGAGAAATCGCGGAAGTAGTCCAGGCCGCATTCGCCCACCGCCACCACCTCCGGGTGTGCGTGCAGCGCGCGCAGCTCGGCATCGCACTCCTCGGTGTACTCGACTGCATGATGCGGATGCACGCCGGCGGTGGCGTACAGCACGCCGGGATGGCGGCGGGCCAGTTCCAGCGCCTGCGGGTTGTGCTCGCGGCTGGCACCGGTCACCACCATCTGGGTCACGCCCGCCGCGCGCGCGCGTTCCAGCACCGCGTCCAGGTCGCGCTGGAAGCTTTCGTGGGTGAGGTTGGCGCCGATGTCGATCAGGTGCATGTCAGGGCGGGTGCGGGAACGGGGCCGTGGATTGTAGAGGGTCCATCCGGCGTGGCCGTGGGGATGGAAGGGCGTGCCTGCGTGGTAGCCACACGGGCACGCGGTCGTGCGCCGCCGGCAGCAGCCGGATCACCCACCGCGTTGCATCGCGGGATGGGCGCGCAGTGCTGGCGGCTGCGGCGCGATTGCCCGATCCTTGCCGCGCATGAGCACGTCCGCACCGCCCCCCTTCCCCATCACCCCGCTGCTGCCCGCGGTCCGCGACAGCCTGGCCACGCATCCGCGCCTGGTGCTGGAGGCACCGCCCGGAGCGGGCAAGACCACGCAGGTGCCGCTGGCCCTGCTGGACGCGCCGTGGCTGGAGGGGCGCCGGATCGTGATGCTGGAGCCGCGCCGGGTCGCCGCGCGCAGTGCCGCCCTGTTCATGGCCCGGCAGCTTGGCGGTGAGGTCGGCGGCACGGTCGGCTACCGCATCCGCTTCGAGAAGCGCGTTTCCGAGCGCACCCGCGTCGAGGTCGTCACCGAGGGCATCCTCACCCGCATGATCCAGGACGACCCGCTGCTGGAGGGGGTCGGCGCGCTGCTGTTCGACGAGTTCCACGAGCGTCACCTGGCTGCGGACCTGGGCCTGGCCCTGGCCCTGGACGTGCAGGCGCAGCTGCGCGAAGACCTGCGCATCGTCGTGATGTCGGCCACCCTGGATGGCGAGCGCCTGGCCCGTTTCCTGGACGCGCCCCGCCTGGCCAGCGAGGGCCGCAGTTTCCCGGTGGAGGTCGGCCATTTCCCGGCGCGGCGCGAGGAGTCGCTGGAGGCCCAGGCGCGGCGTGCGGTGGAGCAGGCCCTGGTCCAGCATCCGGGCGACGTGCTGGTGTTCCTGCCCGGCCAGCGCGAGATCGCCCGGGTCGCGGCCGCGCTGGAGCACGCTGCCCTGCCACCGGCGGTGGAGGTGCTGGCCCTGCACGGCGAGCTGCCGGTGGAGCAGCAGTCGCGGGTGCTGCAGCCGGGCACCGACGGCCGCCGCCGGGTGGTGCTGGCCACCAACGTGGCCGAGTCCTCGGTCACCCTGCCCGGCGTGCGCGTGGTGATCGACTCGGGTCTGGCGCGGGAACCGCGTTTCGACCCGGTCAGCGGTTTCTCGCGGCTGGACGCGGTGGCCATCTCCCAGGCCTCGGCCGACCAGCGCGCCGGGCGCGCCGGC
>JAEWAG010000363.1 GCA_023391775.1 Pseudomonadota bacterium
GGCAGGCGGCAGGCGGCAGGCGGCAGGCGGCAGGCGGCGTCGATCATCCGGACCTGGCCAGCCATATGCACGGGGCGTCGGTGGATCCTTGCCGACACCCGACACGAACCTGGCACGGAGCAATGCACATCACCCCCGGGTTGGCACGGCAAGCGCCTGGGCGGTCGCGTCATGGCGCACAGCCCCGGGACACGCGCGGGCGGGGCTCGGACCAGATCCGCATCGGTCCCGAGGCGGCACCGGCGTCGCGGCTGCGCAAGTACGGCGAACTCCTACAGAAAATTCAGCCACGCGCTGATTTCCTTCTGTTTGCGGACCGGAGATGCTGGGTTGCCCGAGCGAAATGGATTTCGCGCATGCGCAAGGACGCGCCGGGCACCTGTCCCGGCTTCACCCTGGTGGAGCTGATGGCCACGCTTGCCGTGGTGGCCATCATTGCCAGTCTGGCGTTGCCGGGCTTCAGGCACGTCGTGGAGCGGCAGCGGACGGCCAGCGCCATGCATGGACTGACAGTCCATCTGGCGCTGGCCCGTACCGCCGCCATCAGCTCCCGGACGCCCGTGACCCTCTGCCCCACCCGGGGCCATGGCCTGTGCAGCGACAGCGCAGACTGGAGCACTGGCTGGCTGATCTACCGCGATCCCGGGCGCAGCAACCAGCCACTGGTCCCGGACCATGTGCTGCGGGAGGAGCCGGCGCCGGTACACGACTCGATCCGCATCTTCTCCTCGGCCGGCCGGGTGCGGGTCCGCTACCAGCCGGACGGACGCGCCGCCGGCGCCAACCTCACATTGCGGGTCTGCACGGCCGAGCGGCTGCTGGGCGAGGTCGTGGTCAACAACGTGGGCAGGACCCGATCCACGCGTCCGCAGCAGGACATCCCCTGTCCCGAAGGCTAGCGACGCGGGCACGGGCGCGACGTCGGTGATGGCGCTCCGGGGCACCCCGGGACGCCTGCCGCAACGCCCCTGCAGCCGGCGCCCACCGCACCGCCCGCGCCAACCTGGATCAAACAGGGAGCGGACTCGCTCCCGACGCCGTGGCGTCGGGCATCCACCCTTTCGCCAAGAGACCTGCACCTCCGGTGCCACGGCCAAGCCAGGCATAAGATGCCGCCCGACCCTCCCCTGCCGCCTTCGCCGACCGGCCTGGCAAGCCGCGCGCATACGCCGCTCATCGAACCCCTTGCCGATGCCGCCGAGGTCTGACTACAATACGCGCCCCGCCCGAATAGCTCAGCCGGTTAGAGCACTTGACTGTTAATCAGGGGGTCGTTGGTTCGAGTCCAACTTCGGGCGCCAGACACAGGAAGGGCCTGCAGAAATGCAGGCCCTTCTTTTTTGCGTGGGCTAGAGGTCAGAGCGACCGGAGTGACGTTCTGGGGCGCTCCGGCCGGGAATGACCCGACATCACCTCCGATCCCACGGCAGGATCGACCGCGCATCGCGGCATTGCTCCGTTGCCCAGCGGGCGGTCAGCCATGAGCATGAGGTGCCCCGTTTGCGTCACCAGCATTCGGCGGCGTTCGCATTCGCACTCGAGCCGCGCGCGCCCGTGCTGGTGATCGACAGCGTGCCGCATTTGGCGTCTTTTTGTCTGTCCGTTGGTGTAGCCAGCAGCGTGAACGTCTTGGTTGTAACGCCTTCTAGCTTGAGCTCGTAGAACGGACTCAGATCAGGGCCGCATTGCGCCGGGGCCGGCGCGCCCGCATAGCTCAGGTGTGTCGTGTAGTAGCGTTCCATGAACTGGGCTCGCTCCTGCAGGCAGGCGGCGGCGGCTGATCGGCGCGACTTGATAACGAAACCCTGATAGCTGGCGTTCGCAATCGAAGCCAAGATCGCGACGATTGCCACCGCAATCATCAGCTCGATCAGGGTGAAGCCGCGCACTCGGCGCTGCCCCGGCACTCCTGCGCCCGTGTACCTAGTTGACATTGATCAGCTCCCTCCAGGAAACACGCTTCACCAGCGCCTGTGCGCCGCTGGTCTTGATCTTCGAGTAGGTGCCATCGTCCAGGCTCGTATACATGTAGGAGCCGAGGAAGATTGGGTTGTTGGGGCCACTGCCGTAGCCGATACCCGAGTAGGGGGTCGAGGTATTGCCGCCCTGGAAGTCACCGTTGTCGCCCACGGTGCCCGAGTAGTCGATGTCGAAGAAGGCACTGTTCAGGCGGCCGCCGGTGAACGGGTCGATCGCCATCGTGAAGCCCTTGCCGCTGGGCGCGCAGGGATCGGTCGAGTCCGGGAAACGCGTGGTGCCGATCAGGGCCAGGCCCTGGAAGAAGTTCGGCACCACCATGCGTTCGCCGCGGGGCGTGCCGCCCTGGGCCTCGGCTGGCGAGCGCAGGTCGATGTACCAGCCATCGGTACCGGGGGCGCCGGTCTTCTCGATCACCCGTCCCTTCTCGTCCTCGTGGGTAATGCTCGACTTCTTGAGGCCGGCCTCGGTGACCAGGGCATTGCGGTCGATGATCCCGTACCAGCTCTGCACCGTCTGGTTCGCGGTAGGGCTGGTATCGGCCATGCTCAGGTAACGCCCCGTGCCGAAGAAGACCCAGGTCTCCGGCGGCTTGTAGGGGTTCTTGGCAACCAGCGGAGCAGCGGTGATCGGCTGGCCGGTGCGGGTGGTGTACAGCTTGATCGCCGCATTGGTGGCCAGGTCGAACTTCCACAGGTTGCCCCTCAGGTCACCTGCGTAGACGGTATCGAAGTTGCCATCAGGCTTGCTGGGGATGGTGGTGCCACGCTCATCCCACACGTTCACGGCCGACAGGCCGTTGTCGCCGGTGGCCGCGGTATTGATCGAGCCCTTGTTCGCTCCGGTGGCGGCATCGAGCATGATCAGCACCGCCGAGTCACTGGTGCTGTTTGGGCCGTTGCCCAGGAACACGCGCCAGTCGCCATCCGCGACCTTGGCGATGATCGGACGACCCAGCGCATTGCCCAGGTAGGTACCGACCGCCGCATCGGATACGGTCTTCTCCCAGAGCAGGCTTGGCGCATCCGGGTTGGTCACGTCCAGGGCGAAGATGGATTTGCCGCCGCGCCCCATGGTGCCGACGAGGACGGTCCTCCAGGTCGTGCCGTCCTTGATGTCTGCGACGGTGATCTCGCCGTCCACCGAGTAGGCGTGGTCGTACTGGGGATCCCAGTACGGATACTTGCTGGTCGACGGATCGCTTTCCTGCAAGACGGCCATGGCCTCGGTGGGCATGAACGCGAACAACTCCCTGCCGCAGTCGGCACCGGTGGCCGTGCACGCCGTACTGGCATCCGGCGCCTTGAAGGCGTGCAGCATGCCGTCGTTGGCACCGACATAAACCGCCGGCTTGCGGTTCGCATTGGCGGCGGCGAACGAGGCATAAGACGTGTCGCCGGCGTGCAGGTTGGCGTTCGGCTTGCCGACATAGACCGGGGTGGAGTTGATGATGTCACCCAGCATGCCGCGGCGGTTACGGAAGATCTGCAGGCTGCCGGTCGCGGCGGACTGTCGCTCGTGGGTGCGATCGCCGAGGATGTAGCGAAGCTGATCGTTGGAAAGCGTGGACAACCCGGTCGGCTTGACCACCGTCGGGCTGGCCAGCGTCGAGCCGGTCCAGTTGCTGATGAAGTTAGCGAGCGTGCCGCCGTTGCTGTACAGCAGCTTACGCTGGGTGTAGTGCATCACCGTAGCACTGGCGTTGACCCTAGTGTCGCCTGCCGCTTGGCCCAGCCAGTCCGATGCATCCCAGCGGTCGGTCAGGGTGCCAGTGCTTACATCGACATCGCTTGCGGTCAGGCGGCCACCCCAGCCGTTGGAGATGTACTTGGCCTGGTAGGTGCGCGCTCCTACTTCCAGCTTGGTCGTATTACTGGCAAACGAGCCGCCCGATCCGCTGATGTCGTCAGTGATACGGCTGAACGCGGCCGTCAGACTGTCAATCATCGCCTGGCCATTGTTGGCGAAGAACAGATTGTTTGGCTGGGCGAAGGAGTTCGCTACGTTGTTGCCGGCGTGTGTGGTCCACGCCGAACGGTTGGCGCTCCACCATGCTTGAGTCGGTACCGAGGCATTTCCGTTGGCGTCGTATGAAGTCTCCGGGATCCGGAAGCCACCGTATTTGGTAGCCAGGTAGTACTGGTTGGTCGTCGGCCCAAGGTAGTCGTTGCGCTCGACCACATCGACCCAGTACGTGCTGACCGACTGGCCGCGCGCACGTGCCACTGTCCCGTCGTCGTTCTTGGCTAGGACGGTGTTCGGTACGTCCGGACGCAAGTCATTGAGGTGCGACCACATCGCCAATGCCGCGATTACGTTTTTGTTCGAGTTGAGCGAGATGGTGCCATCGCCCTTGCCGCTGAGGCTGCTGATGTAGCTGTTGGGAATCGTTGGGTCAACATCAAGCGCGGAGCGGGATTCATTTGACGAGGTATCGCCAATGCCAAGCATCACGTTGGTCTGGCACTGATAAAGAATCGGATCCTTGTCGGCGCCCACGCGCTGGGTGCTCCCCCAGGCGACAGGCTGTTCGTCGCCCGTGCCATACCAGTCGCGAATAGCCGGCATGCCGTCCGAACGGCGGTAGCGGTTTGTGGAGGCAGTACCCGAGCGCCCAGCGTAGTCGGTGTCGAGCAAACGGTTTGCGTAGGTGCCGGAGCTCTCTCCACCCATGCCGCGCAAGTACCGGAGGGCGGCGTAATACAGATCGCTTACGTTGTCAGCACCGCCCGAGCAGGACGAGTTGCCCGAGTTGCCGCAGATAGAATACGGGGAACTGTAGCCACCCTTGAGCGGGATCTGATTCCCAACATCGATCTGGCCGAACCGATTGATATAGTTGATAACGCCGCTGTAGCGAATACTGTTGTTGCCGCCGATGTGAGTTGTAGTCGCCAACGCATCGCCAGCATCCGGATTGGCCAAAATCACGCCTGTGGCAGCGTCCCATTCGGGGTTGTCCACTCCAGCAATACGGCCGACACGGTCCGGGTACGGCTTTTCGCCCTGCAAGACCGGGCCGACCAACTTCTGACGCGCGCGCAGCAGCGCGCCCTCGGTCTTGAGATCGCTGGTCTGGTACCCGAAGACGCTGTAGCGGAGCTTTTTGGAATTCCCTTGGATCAGGCCCTCCGGCTTCCAGTGGCTACCGTAGCGCGCACAGAAGCCTCGCCGGTCGATGGTGCCGTCGCACACTTGGACTCGGACACTGACGGTGTAGACGGTGTTGTTGCCAAACGTGGGATTCTCATCGCTATGACCTGACCGCTTGCACATCATGTCGGTCGTGTTGAGCGTGAAGTTCGAGCGACAGCTCGTAGCCGAGTTCGGAAGGGTGTGCTGACTTGGGTTATAGGGAACTGCCCGTACAGTGCCGTCACTCAGGATCCCGTTGCCCACAGTCACCTGACCGTTGCCACCGATACCACCCGTGCTGCTGCCGATAAACCACATCTGGTTGTGCAAGCCACCGATGCGGGTCCGGACCGAAGTGAAAGAGCCCGGCATCACGCTGGACACGCCGCTACTGATGCGGCGGAAGTCATTGTAATCGGCGATGTAACGGTCGGAACGTGCCTTCTCGAGCCACGTGGTGCCATTGGCTTCGTCACGGACACGGTAGCCGCCGGTCAGCGCCATACGGAAGGTATCTACTGCCTGGGCGGTTGCCCAGTTCATGAAGTTGCCACTCCACTTTCCAGAGCAGCTGTGATTCGAGCCGGCCGCCACTGCTGGACGGAAGTACCGTTGATCTTCCTGGGCCGCGTACACATAGTCGTAGCACACGGCAGAGTTGAAGTAGCCCGAATAAACGGTTGCGGCGTTGTACGACGTAGAGTTGTTGCCAGTCTCCCGCTTGCCCGGGTCGTTTGCATGAGTAATCGCCGTGGGCCACTCAAATGACGGGACCAGCACCATGTTGCCCGGCACGCTGTTGCTCACCGTCAGCGGCTTGTTGTCGATTGGCACCGCAGAAACAGCGGAGGTCGAGCACAGCGCCGCGAGCAGGCCAACCGCAAAAGCGGACAGGCTGTCGGCGCGCGCCTGCGTGGTAAAGGGTTGGGTCGACATGGAAGTGCTCTTCATCGCGATACTCCCTGCGCGGTCACGCAGCTGGCTCCTCGTCTTCATCACTTGGCCACCACGTTGGCCTGCAGTACCACGACCGCGCGGTCGCTGCTGGCACCCTGCGCACCAGGGTTGTGGCTGCGGGCGAAGATGCGATACATCGCCTCCTGGATCACGGCACCGCCACCGCCGCCATACTGGGTCGACGCGGCGCTGGAGCCGAGGCCAAGCTCGTCATAGCTGTCGCGCAGGCCCATGTACTGCACGTAGTACTGCGGCGTGCCGGCCGAATTGTTGTCCGTGCCGAGCTGGTCGGTGGCGTTGAACCAGCAGTCCCCGGTCAGGCTGGCACCGGCGCAAACCGTGCCACCGCCATAGATGTTGGCCGGCATGGCACCGCACTTGGTGGCATCGATACCGCCCGCGCCGCCATTGGACGGATCCGCGCCGCACTTGACCCCGATCACCCAGCCATTGCCGTTGGCCAGCACCGCATTGCGCACCTTCTCCTCGGCCTCGCGCAGCGCCGACTCGGCCTGCTGGAACGCCAGGCTGCGGTCGTACATGTTGGCGCTCATGCGCTCTTCCAGCAGGGTGCCGCGCAGCACAGCCAGGCCCAGCAGGGTCATGACCAGCAGCAGGATCAGCACCACCACCAGGGAGGCGCCACGCTGGTGGGACGGATTAATGGCAGGTCGGCTCATAGCACGCGGTTCCGCAGGGTGACGACGCTTTCGATGGTGCGTTTGAGCGGCTGTCCATCGGTGCCGGTTGCTTCGCTATCACGCAGCTCCATGGTCATGTGCACAGCGCGTACGTTCTTCCATGCGTTGGCATCCAGCCCAAGGGTGCTGGCGTCGACATAGCCGGCATCAATCAGATACCGGAACTGGAGGTCGGACACTCCCTGCACCACCTCTTCCTCTGCGTTCCCGTTGACCTTGCGGTAGAGGGAACCATTGCGCATGAACCAGCGAATGCCCCTCAGGGAGCTGATAGTGGCGAACCTGGGAAAAGCGTAGGCCGTGGCTGCACCGGAGCAGGCCACCGCATTGGGCTGCGGGAAGTAGCCGCACTTGTTGTGCGTGCCCTCCTTGAAGCTGACGCTGCCGGTCGCGCCAGGGCTGCTGGCGCCATTGGCGCGGAACACACCCAGCACCTTCATGTCGCAGATCATCACCGGTTCGCCATCCTTGAAGGCGGGATTACCCGGCGAATAGGTGACCATTGTGTCGCTTGCGGCGAGATCAGCGGTTGAACTACGGATATCGTCACCAGTCCGCAGTATCTGGATCACGTCGGCAGTACTGGCAAATGGCGCTTTGCCTGTTTCAAAGCCGAAAATTGGAAACGCCAGCGCCATATACCAGGAGTTGTTATCGACATTGGGCGCAGCGCTCAAAGCATCGTGCGCGATGTTTCCGGGGGGCATATTCACGTCACATGGCGTAGCCCCCGCCTCGCGAATGTCGCGCGACAGCATCTCGAAGGCCACCTGCCCATTCTCCTGGATCCGGCCCAGGCTCTGGGTGGCGCGATAGGTCTGCTTGTTCGAGGCGAACACGCCGATTGCCGCGCCTACTACCAGCAAGCCGAGCACCAGCGCGATCATCAATTCGATCAGGCTCACGCCGCGTTGAGTGCGATAGAAGGTCATCGTGGTGCGTTTCCTGACAGGACTCATAGGGCGGCTACCGTTACGACCTGGCGGGTGGCGCTGCCCTCTCCGGTGTCCGAATCCCCGACCACCTCACCGCTTGGACCGCGGCTGCCGCGACTGTCGTCCCAACTGATCGTCGCTGTACAGGTACCGCCGCCCATCGCGTTGGCAGCGCAGGTGATCGCTGCACAGGTGCTGAGGTCGTCATCGGGCATACCCATCGAGTGTTTGAGCGAAAGTAGCCATACATTCACCTGGGCCTGTGCAGCTTGCTGCCCTGTCGGCAGGCTGCCATCGACCTGGCTGGCATCACACTTCATGCCGCCGGTGTTGTAGTACCCGGCGATGGCATCGGTGCGGTTCGCACGCAGCAGGTCCAGGGCCGCGTAGGTCTGGATCACGGCCTGGGTGCGCTCCAGCGAGCTCTGGCCGTTGCGCAGCGCGGTGGCCTGCATGGCGGCGATGCCCAGCAGGCCGATGCCGAGGATCAGCACCGAGATCATGACTTCGAGCAGACCGACGCCTGCCTGCGCACGGCGCGGCGCCAGCCGGCGGGAGTTGCGCCGCGGAACACGTGCCGCGGCCGACGGGTTCGAGGTCATTGCGGGCAGCTCCCGGGAGTGCTGTGGGTGGCGGCGGCGGACTTCACCCGGCTGCCGCCGGTCAGCTCGACCCGGCGCACGTTCTCGGCCGGACGCGTGGTGGGCAGGCAGATGGTGAAAGTGGTTGCGAGAAGGCCGCCGGCCGCGCTGCGCGCCAGGCCGTCGGCGCGGAAGTCGACGTCGGTGCCGCCGGACACCTGCAGCGCGCCCTTGACGGTGTAGGAGCGCAGCAGCTCCGCATTGGCGCCCTGGGTCCTCACCACCCAACCGGTCCACTTGCCCGCGCCGGCCGCGCAGGTGCTGCCGTCGGTGCTGCGGCACAGGCGCACGGTGCGGTTGCGGCGCAGCGCTTCCGAGCGCGCCAGCTGGATGTCGGCGACCAGCTCGTTGGCCTGGCTGGTCAGGCGGTTGCTGTTGATGACCCCGGTGAAGCTGGGCGTGGCCAGGGCGGCGACGATCGCCACCACTGCGAGCGTGACCATCAGCTCGATCAGGGTGAAGCCCCGCGGACAGGCGCGCACACGGCGCGACCGGTCGACCGGCCCATGCGAAGGTTGCATGCTCGATTCCCCATCTTGAATGCCACGCAACGCTAACCGAGCCCGACGTCCGGCTCCAGCCGCCGCCGACAAGCGGCCCGAACCCGGGAACCAGCGGCGGCGCGCTCCGGACCCCGGCTCCCGTGCGGCGGCGGCTCAGGCATCATGCGCCCATGCGCAGCCCGACCCTTGCCCGCCCCGGCACGACCTCCTCGCCGCTGGACGCCCTGTGGCGGGCACCGGCGATCATCTGGGTGGTGATCGCCGGGATGGGGGTGGCGGCGGTCCTGGCCATCGCCCAGCCGGCCGGGACCGACCGCTGGGTGTTCTTCGGGCTGGCCTGCCTGGTGGTCGAGTGGACCTTGCTGCTCACTCTGGCTGCGCTGTACACGGTCCGCGCGGCCCTGTCCCGGCTTCCCCCGCCAGCGGTAGCCGGCCTGTCGCTGCTGTTGCTGTTGGGGGCGAGCTGGCTGGTCCACGCGCTGACCGGCGCGCTCTTCGGCGACCTGGCACCGGGCGCCGGGGCGCCGGGCTGGAGCCGGGGACGGGTCACCGGCCTGGTGCTGTGCGTGGGACTGCTGGGACTGGCCGTCTTCTACAACCACTGGCGCGCCACCCAGTTGGCGCTGCGGGCCAAGCAGGCGCAACTGGAGGCGCTGCAGGCGCGGATACAGCCGCATTTCCTGTTCAATACGCTCAACACCGGCGTGGCCCTGGTCCGCCAGCACCCGGAACAGGCCGAGCGCCTGCTGCTGGACCTGGCCGACCTGTTCCGCGCCGCCCTCGCCGGCCCCGCCACCGTCTCGCTCCAAGACGAGCTGGCGCTAGCCCGGCGCTATGTCGAGATCGAACAGCTCCGCTTCGGAGAGCGGCTGCGGGTAACCTGGCAGCTGCCGGACACGCTGCCCGACGTCCAGGTGCCGACCCTGTCGGTACAGCCCCTGGTGGAGAACGCGATCCGGCACGGAATCGAGCGCTCCCCGGCCGGTGGGCTTGTCGAGATCGAGGTCTCAGGCGGGCGCGCCGACGTGCGCATCGCGATCAGCAACAGCGTGCCGCCGGTCGACTCGCCTCCAGCCTCCCGCGGTCACCGGGTCGGGTTCAATTCGGTACACGCACGGGTACTGGCGCTGACCGACGGGCGCGGTGGCATCGATTTCCAGACCCAACCGGGGCGGCACACCACCACCTTGCGGCTGCCAGCCCCGCGGCCGGCCCAGCCCCCGGCTCAGGCGACCACGCGGTAACAGGGCCGGTACTCGCCGGCGATCTTCATCCGGCGCTGCTGCACGAACGCGCGCAGCAGGTCATCCAGGGCCTGCATTATGGCCGGCGCGCCGTGGATCTCGAACGGGCCGTGCTCCTCGATCCGGCGCATCCCGTCCTCCTTGACGTTGCCGGCGACGATGCCGGAGAAGGCGCGGCGCAGGTCCGCCGCCAGCGCCGAAGGCTGCCGGCCCGGGTGCAGGTCAAGCGACGCCATGGCCTCGTGGGTCGGCACGAACGGCTGCTGGAACTCCAGCGGAATGCGCACGCCCCAGTTG
Source organism: Pseudomonadota bacterium (assembly GCA_023391775.1). GTDB lineage: Bacteria > Pseudomonadota > Gammaproteobacteria > Xanthomonadales > Xanthomonadaceae > Pseudoxanthomonas. The sequence goes on from JAEWAG010000363.1 coordinate 10,391, forward strand.
AAGTAGAACGAATCCTTCTGCTGCACCCGCGCTTCGCGCACCTGGCGGATGCCGCCGAGCATCTGCCGGGCCACCTCGGCCGGGTCGCCGATGATGATGCGGTAGCGCGAGGTCGCCTTCTCGCCAAGGGTCAGGCGGATGAACTGGTCGATCTGCTCGAAATACGGCGCGGCGATGGTCGGGCCGGTGAAGATCAGCGGGAACGGCACCTCCGCATTCTCCTCGCGCAGCAGGATGCCGAGCAGGTACAGGATCTCCTCGGCCGTGCCCACGCCACCGGGGAACACGATGATGCCGTGCGACAGGCGCACGAATGCCTCCAGCCGCTTCTCGATGTCCGGCATGATCACCAGCTCGTTGACGATCGGGTTCGGCGACTCGGCGGCGATGATGCCCGGCTCGGTGATGCCGATGTAGCGGTTGCTGGTCTTGCGCTGCTTGGCATGGGCGATGGTCGCGCCCTTCATCGGGCCCTTCATCGCGCCCGGGCCGCAGCCGGTGCAGATGTCCAGCCCGCGCAGGCCCAGCTCGTAGCCGACCTGCTTGGTGTAGTTGTACTCGTCGCGGGAGATCGAGTGCCCGCCCCAGCACACCACCAGGTTCGGGTCGGACGGGTGCAGCACGCGCGCATTGCGCAGCAGGCCGAACACCGCGTCGGTGATGCCTTCGGAGGATTCGAGGTCCTGCGCGTACTCCGGGCCCAGCTCGATCGCCGTCCAGGCCAGGTCGCGCACCACGGCGAACAGCAGCTCGGACACGCCACGGATGATCTGCCCGTCGACGAAGGCCATCGCCGGGGCATCCTTCAGATCGATCCGCACACCGCGGTCCTGCTGGGTGACCTGGATGTCGAAGTTGGGATAGAGGTCGCGCGCGGCGCGCGGATCGTCGCTCGCGCTGCCGCTGGTCAGCACCGCCAGGGCGCAGCGGCGCAGCAGCTCGTGCATGCCGCCGGTGGAGGCGTCCCGCAGCCGCGCCACCTCGGTCCGCGAGAGCACGTCCAAGCCGCCCCGCGGATAGATGCGGGCGTCCTGGACGGGGAGGGTGCTGGTGGCGGAGGAGTTCATGGGGTTCCTGTGCATCGGGCGGACCGGGTGGGGACTTTACCCCACCGGCATCGCCGTGGGCATGGCCCCCTGCCCCGGCCTTCCGCCACGCGGCAGCCACAAAGACGAACGGCCGGGTTTCCCCGGCCGTTCGTGTGCTGCATGGAGCCAGCGATCAGAAGCGGTACTTGATACCGAACATCACCGACCAGCGCGACACAGCCGTGTTGCCCTTGTCGTTGTTGTTCTCCTGGATCGTCGGCTCGGTGCCCTCACCGCTGAAGTGGTACACGTACTTGCCGGTGGCCGGATCGATACCGGCGTAGTTGGCGACGCGGGCGGTGGCGTTGAAGCCGTAGTCCTCGATCAGGCCCCACTTCTTGTTGAGCAGGTTGCCGACATTCATGATGTCCAGCGACAGCTCGGTCTTGTGGCCCTGGAAGAAGCCCGGCAGCTCCTGGCTGATGCGCACGTCGAAGCTGTTGGTCCACTTCGTGCGGAACGCGTTGGCCGGCGCGATCTGGCCACGGTAGGCAGCCAGGTCGCCATGGCGGGACAGCCAGTCGAAGAACGACTGCTCCATCTCCGCGCCACCGGTCCACAGCACGTCACCAGGGCCCGCCGGCACGTAGAACAGGTCGTTGAAGTAACCGGCCTGGTTGGTGCGCGCCGGATCGCCGTCGCCGTTGGCATCGTTGTAGAAGATGTAGCTGAACGGACGACCGCTGCGGCCTTCGTAGAACATCGACACGCGGGTCTTGTAGTCGCCGAAGAACGCCTTCTGCCAGTGCAGCTGGCCGCTCACGCGGTCCTTCATCGCATAGCGCGAGTCATAGGCCACGTTCTCGTTCACCGTGCCGATCGGGGTGTTGCCCCAGTTGGAGGTGTTCTGCGAGCTGCTCATCGGGCTGACTTCCTTGGCCCGGGTGTAGGTGTAGAACAGCGACCAGCCCCACTGGTCGACCAGCGGCTTGTCCAGACCGAAAGTCAGCTGGGTGCTCGAGCCTTCGCTGGTGTTGCGCACCAGCAGCACGTCGCCGATGCCGTCCGGGCGGTTGTACTTGGCGGCGGCGCCGTTGGTACCCGGGTCGATGCCGAAGCGGCCGGCGTTGGCCGGGTTCAGGCCCGCATCGTTCCAGAACAGCGGACGGCCGTCCTGGCCGATGGCGGTAGCGCCGTTGCCGGCCGCATCGCTGTACAGGTCCAGACGCTGCACGAACACGCCGTCGTTGACCTTGGTGTACAGGGCCTCGGCCGAGGCGACGATGCCGTACCACGGCAGCTCATGGTCGAACGCCAGGTTGGACTTCCAGACCGACGGGGCCTTGAAGCCCGGCTCGACGATGTCGACGTTGGCGCGCGCGTTGCCGGCCGAGCAGTTGGCCGGGACGTTGGGCGCCGGATCGGGCGAGAACACCGGCGCCATGGCGCCGTTGCAGGTGTACTCGACGTAGTTCAGGCCGGTGTTGGAGTACGCGCCGGACAGCCACACGTTCGGGGCGGCGCCGCCGAACAGGCCCACGCCACCACGCAGCTGCATCGGGCGCTCGCTGTCGAAGGTGTAGTTGAAGCCGACGCGCGGCTGCACCAGCTTGGAGTCCGGCACGTAGGTGTTGTCGTAGCCGTAGGTGGCCTCGATCAGCGGGTTGTACAGGTCCTGGCTGCTGTATTCCGGGATGTCGACGCGCACGCCGTACATCAGGCTCAGGTTGTAGTTGACCGCCCAGGTGTCCTGCACGAACACGCCGGTGTTCTTCAGGTTGAACTCGGCCGGCACGTCGGCGACGCTGCCGCCGGCGCGCGGGGCGCGCACCGAGTAGGAGCTCGGACGGCGGTCGATGAAGTCCTGCAGGCTGCGGAACGCGTAGCTGCCGTTGAGGTTGCGCCCGTAGAAGTTCATCAGGTCGTTGTCCTGATGATCGACGCCGAACTTGACCACGTGGTCGCCAACGTACCAGTTGGCCGCGGCGAACAGGCTCAGCTCCTTGCTTTCCACGATGTTGACGTGGCTGTTGACCTCGGTGCCCAGGTAGACCGACGAGTTGCCCGGGAAACCCTGGATCTGGATCGACGGCAGGTTCGAGTTGGTGGCGCGCAGGGCCGAGTAGTCCTTGTAGGACGCCTTGAACTCGGTGGAGAAGTTCTCGCTCCAGTCGCTGAAGACCTCACCCATCCAGGTCTCGTAGGTCTTCGGCTGGGCATACCAGTAGCTGCTCAGCGAGACGGTGGAGCTGCCCATGCCCGGGAAGCGCATGACGCTCTGCTCCATCTTGTTGTAGCGCAGGGCGGCACGGTGGTTCTCGCTGATGTTCCAGTCCAGCTTGACCGCGTACTCCTCGATCTCGGTCTTGCTGTCACCCGGGGCGGCCAGCGAGCCGGCGTCGAAGCCCAGCGCATTGGCGGCGGACATGATGTCCATGATGTCCTGCTGGGTGACGTTGCCGCGACCCACGGCCGTATCGCTCAGGCTGATGCCCGGGGCGGTGCGGGTGTACTTCTCGTAGTTGGTGAAGAAGAACAGCTTGTCCTTCACGATCGGGCCACCGACGGTGGCGCCGTAGGTCACCTCGTCCTTGAAGCCGAGGAAGTCGGAGGTGTCGCCTTCCAGGCGGGCGCGCACCATGTCCTTGTCGCGGTAGGTCGCGTACACGGTGCCGGACAGGGTGTTGGTGCCCGACTTGGTCACCGCGTTCACCACCGCGCCGGTGCCACCGAAGATGGTGGTGTCGTAGTTGGCCAGGTCGATGTTGATTTCCTGGATGGCGTCCATCGACACCGGCTGGCGCTCGGTCGGGAAGTTGTTGGACTCCAGGCCGAAGGGATCGCCGGCGCCGATGCCGTCGATGCGGATCGCGTTGAAGCGGGTGTTCTGGCCACCGGCCGAGATCGCGCCATCGGCCTTGCTGACCTGCGAGATGCGCGGATCAAGGCGGATGTAGTCCTGCATGTTGCGGTTGGCCGACGGCAGCGCGTCCATCAGCTCGCGGTTGACGTTGGTGCCGGTGCCCATCTTGTTGGCACTAAAGATCTCCGACCCGCCCAGGGAGGCGCCGACCACCTGCACGCTCTGCAGCGTGGTCATGTCGCCGGACAGCGCGGCGTTGACCGTGTTGACCTGGTTGAGGTTGAGGTACACGCCCTCCTCGGTCTTGGTGCCTTCGCCGGGCTTGGTCACGGTCACGGTGTACGGGCCGCCCACGCGCAGGCCGCGGGCGTTGTAGCGGCCGCTGGCGTCGGTGGTGGCACGGCTGACGGTACCGGACTCGACGTGGGTGATGGTCACTTCGGCGCCGGGAACCGGCTGGCCGGCATTGCCGGTCACCACGCCACCGACACCGGCGGAGGTGCTCTGGGCGAACGCGGGGGCAGCGGCAAGGGCGGCGACCAGTCCAAGGGTGAGCTTGGACATGCGAAGTCGACGGTGATCAGTCATGGCAGAAAGGCCTCAGGAGGGTGGCAAGAAGTTTCAGCCCGAACGATGGGCTAGACAGATCAAAGGCTTCCCAGCGCTGGAGGGCGCAAGGGTTAACAGTAGATTAACATGCTAATAACGGTATGTGACCGTTTGATGGCAAATTTCTATTGCGTCGCAGCAAAGTTTGCGACGAAACCAGCCGGCCGCTCAGCCCGGCGCGTGGCCCAGGTACACCGCCAGGCCGTCAAGCAGCATCTGCACCGAGATGGCCACCAGCAGCATGCCCATCAGCCGCTCCACGGCGGTCAGCGCGCGGCGACCAAGCAGCCGGTACAGCAGCGGGGCCGCCAGCAGGATCGCGGCGGTGGCCCCCCAGGCGAGCAGCAGCGCGAGGCTCCATTCGCCGAGGCGGTCCGGCTCGCGACTGCCCATCAGCATCACCGCCGCCATGCCGGACGGGCCGGCCACCAGCGGGATGGCCAGCGGCACGATGAACGGCTCGCCGTCGGGAATCTCGCCCATCAGCCCTTCCGGGCGCGGGAAGATCATGCGGATGCCGATCAGGAACAGGACGATGCCGCCGGCGATGGACACCGACTCCTGCCGCAGGTGCATCAGCTCCAGGGCGTACTTGCCAAACCACAGGAACAGCATCAGCACGAACAGCGCGATCAGCAGCTCGCGGATCAGCACCACCCGCTGGCGCTGCGGGGTGAGCGACTTGAGCACGCTCAGGAACACTGGGACGTTGCCCAGCGGATCCAGGATCAGGAACAGCAGCAGTGCCGCGGACATGACGGTCATGCCGGCTCCTCCTCCAGGGCCGATACGACCTGGCCGCGATGCGCGGCGCCGGCCGGGGACAGCAGCGTCACGCAGCGCCCGGCGTAGGCCTGCGGGTCACGCAGGTCGCCGGCGCCGTCATCGGCGTAGGCACGCGCGCGCAGCGGGGTGCGCATCGGGCCGGGCTGCAGGGCGCAGACCCGCACCGGGTCATTGGCCAGCTCAGCCGCCAGCATCCGCACCAGTGCATGCAGGCCATGCTGGGCGACGCCGTAGCCGCCCCAGAACGCCTGCCCCACCCGTGCCGGGTCGTCCACGGCCAGCACCACGGCCGGGTCGGGCGACTGGCGCAGCAGTGGCAGGCAGGCCTGGACCAGCCACCACGGAGCGGTCAGGTTGACGTGAATGGCACGCGCGAACGCGGCCGGGTCCTGGTGCTCCAGCGGTGTCAGGCCGCGGAACTCGGCCGCGCAATGCAGCACGCCGTCCAGGCGCCCGGCGCCGGCGCCGATGCGCCCGGCCAGCTCGGCGTACTCGTCCGGGCCGGCACCTTCCAGGTCCAGCGGATAGAGCATCGGCTCCGGGCCGACGGCAGCGACGGCGTCGTAGACCCGGTTGAGTCGCGGCAGACGGCGGCCGAGCAGGACCACGGTGGCCCCGGCGGGCGGGCGGGCCGGCGCGGGCCCCCCGC
>JAEWAG010000404.1 GCA_023391775.1 Pseudomonadota bacterium
CGCTGTCGGAGAAGCTGGTCGAGGACCGCCGGGTGCCGCTGATCAGCTTCTCCGGCTCGACCCAGGTCGGCCGCATCGTCAACCAGCAGGTCGCCGCGCGCCTGGGCCGTTGCCTGCTGGAGCTGGGCGGCAACAACGCGATCATCCTGGACGAGACCGCGGACCTGAAGCTGGCGGTGCCGGGCATCGTGTTCGGCGCGGTCGGCACCGCCGGCCAGCGTTGCACCACCACCCGCCGCCTGATCGTGCACGAATCGATCTACGACAACGTGCTGGAGACCCTGGTCAAGGCCTACAAGCAGGTCGAGGGCAAGATCGGCGACCCGCTGGATACGGCCAACCTGATGGGCCCGCTCAACAGCGCCGAGGCGGTGGAGCAGTTCCTGGCCTCGGTGGAGAAGGCCAAGGCCTCCGGTGGCACCGTCGCCACCGGCGGCGCCAAGCTGGACCGCCCCGGCCACTTCGTCCTGCCGACCATCATCACCGGCCTGCAGAACAGCGACGAGGTGGTGCAGCACGAGCCCTTCGCCCCGATCCTGTACGTGATGATGTACAGCAGCCTGGACGAGGCGATCGAGATGCAGAACGGCGTGCCGCAGGGCCTGTCGTCCTCGATCTTCACCGCCAACCTCAAGGCTGCGGAGAAGTTCCTGTCCGCGGCCGGCAGCGACTGCGGCATCGCCAACGTCAACATCGGCACCTCCGGCGCGGAAATCGGCGGCGCGTTCGGTGGCGAGAAGGTCACCGGCGGCGGCCGCGAGTCCGGCTCGGATGCGTGGAAGGTCTACATGCGCCGCCAGACCAACACCATCAACTACTCCGATTCGCTGCCGCTGGCCCAGGGCATCAAGTTCGACCTGTAAGCAATACCGCATCCGGCGGCGCACGCCCGCCGCCGGATGCCCGCCTGGCCTGCCGGCACGCGGGCGCGCCACGGCCATATCGATTTTCGGCTACAACAGCTGCGTATCCATCTGCGTCCCGACCGAGATGCGCATCGCCGCCATTTCCGACCTGCACGGCAACCTGCCCGCACTGGACTCGGTGCTGGACGACATCGCGCGGCGCGGCTGCGACCTTGTCGTCAACCTGGGTGACATCGTCTCCGGCCCGTTGTGGCCGCGGGAAACCCTGGACCGGCTGCTGCCGCTGGGGCTGCCCACCATCGCCGGCAACCACGAGCGCCAGCTGCTGGGCGATCCGGCCGGTCTCGCGCCCTCCGATGCCCATGCCCGCAGCGCCGTGAGCGCGGCCCAGCTGGAATGGGTGCGCGCCCTGCCCCCGCGCCTGCGCATCGAAGACGTGCTGCTGTGCCACGGCACCCCGGGCAGCGACCTGGAGTACCTGCTCGAGGACCTGGCCCCGCCAGGGCTGTCACCGGCACCCGCGGCAAGCGTGGCGGCGCGGCTTGAGCATGAGGACGCGCGCGACGCGACCCTTGTGTTGTGCGGGCACTCGCACACCCCGCGGCAGCTGCGCCTGGACGACGGCCGCCTGGCCTGCAATCCCGGCAGCGCCGGCCTGCCTGCGTTCGACACCGCGTATCCGGTGCGACACCGGGTCGGCACGGGCACCCCGCATGCACGCTATGCGGTGCTGGAGCGACGCGGCCGACACTGGCAGGCGGACCTGCGGGCGGTCGACTACGACCACCACGCCGCGGCCCGACGTGCAGAGGCCATGGGCCGGCCGGACTGGGCCCACGCCCTGCGCCACGGAACCATGGGCTGACGCACGGGCGCGGCGGCGGGTTTCTGGAATAATCGCCTGCGGCGCGCGCCGCACAAAGATTCCTTCACTCCCGGGACCTTGAATGAACCAGATCCGCACGACCAGCTCCCTGGCGGTCACCAGTCTCGTCGCCGGCCTGCTCGGCCTGACCCTGGCCCCCGTGCTCGGGACGCTGGTGGCGATCATCACCGGGCACATGGCGCGCAGCGAGATCCGCCGCTCCGGCGGCCGCCTGGACGGTGACGGCATGGCCGTGGCCGGCCTGGTCCTGGGCTGGGTGGCCGTGGCGTTCTGGCTGCTGGGGCTGATGTTCGTGTTCCTGGTGCTGGGCGGCATCGCCGGGCTGGCGGCGCTGGCCTGATGTCCATGTACTCCCTCGCCCGCCCCTTCCTGTTCGGCCTCGACGCCGAGCGCGCCCATGGAGTCGGCCTGAAGGCCCTGGACATGGCCCATGCCAGCGGCACCCTGGGCATGGTGGCACGGCCCTGCGCCCCGCTGCCGACCCGCGTGCTGGGCCTGACCTTCCCCAACCCGGTCGGCCTGGCCGCCGGCCTGGACAAGAACGGCGCCCACATCGACGCGCTGCTGGGCCTTGGCTTCGGCTTCGTGGAAGTCGGCACCGTCACCCCGCGCCCGCAGGCGGGCAACCCGAAGCCGCGCATGTTCCGGCTGCCGGCCGCGAACGGGGTGATCAACCGCCTCGGTTTCAACAACGAAGGCGTGGACGCGCTGGTGCGCAACGTCGGACGCGCCCGACGCAAGGGTGGCCTGCTGGGCATCAACATCGGCAAGAACAAGGACACCGCCAACGAGGACGCCGCCAGCGACTATCTCTACTGCCTGGAGCGCGTGTATCCGCTGGCCGACTACGTCACGGTCAACATCTCCTCGCCCAACACCGCCGGCCTGCGCGAGCTGCAGGAGGAACAGGCACTGCGGCGCCTGGTCGGCACCCTGCGCGAGGCCCAGGAGCGGCTGGCGGCGCAGCATGGCAAGCGGGTCCCGGTGCTGGTCAAGGTCGCCCCGGACCTCAGCGACAGCGACATCGACGCCGCCGCGCGCGTGCTCGGCGACCTGGCCGTGGACGGGGTGATCGCCACCAACACCACGGTGGACCGCGCCGCGGTGCAGGGCATCACCCATGCGGCCGAAGCCGGCGGCCTGTCCGGTGCGCCGCTGATGGGCCAGTCCACCTTTGTGTTGCGGCGCCTGCGTGCGCGGCTGCCGGAGTCGATCCCGCTGGTGGGCGTGGGCGGCGTCATGTCCGGCGCCGACGCGGTGGCCAAGATGGCCGCCGGCGCCACCCTCGTGCAGTGCTACACCGGCCTGGTCTACCGCGGCCCGGAACTGGTGCGCGAATGCGTGGAAGCCATGCGCCGGCGCAAGGAAGCCCCCAGCCGCGGCACCGCCGACGCATGAGCGCCCTGTACCGGCTGCACCGCGACGCCGACCTGCGCCGGCTCAACACCTTCGGCGTGGCCGCGCGCGCGCCGTGGCTGCTGCAGGTCGAGGACACGGCGGCACTGCCGGAGGCGCTGGCGCTGGAGCAGTTGCGCGGCCTGCCACTGCTGCCGGTCGGCGGTGGCAGCAACCTCCTGTTCGCCGGTGACGCGCCTGGCGTGGTGCTGGTGATCGGCAGCCGCCGGATCGAGGTGCTGGACAACCCGGCCGGCCAGGTGCGCGTGCGCGCCGAGGCCGGCGTGCCCTGGCACGCGCTGGTGATGGAGACGGTGCGCCTGGGCCTGTACGGCCTGGAGAACCTGGCCCTGATCCCCGGCAGCGTGGGTGCGGCGCCGATCCAGAACATCGGCGCCTACGGCATGGAAGCCGGCGAGCGGATCCTGGCCGTGGAAGCCTGGGATCGCGAGCAGGAGGTCGCGGTGCGCCTGGACCGGCAGGCCTGCGCGTTCGGCTACCGCGACAGCGTGTTCAAGCAGCAGCCCGGGCGCTGGATCATCACCGTGGTGGAATTCGGCCTGGCGCGCGACGGCGAGCTGCGGCTGGGCTATGCAGGCCTGGCCGAGGAACTGCAGACCATGGCCGTGGCCACGCCCGGGCCACGCGAGGTGGCCGAGGCGGTCATCCGCATCCGCCAGCGCAAGCTGCCGGACCCGGAACGGCTGGGCAACGCCGGCAGCTTCTTCAAGAACCCGGTGGTGCCGGCGGCGCTGGCCGCGACACTGCGGCAGGCGCACCCGGCACTGCCGGTGTTTTCCGCCGGCAACGACCAGGCCAAGCTCTCGGCGGCCTGGCTGATCGATGCTTGCGGCTGGAAGGGCGTGCGCGAGGGCGATGCGGGCGTGTCCGACGCCCACGCCCTGGTGCTGGTCAACCACGGCAATGCCAGCGGCATGCAGCTGCTGGACCTGGCCCGGCGCATCGCCGCCTCGGTGCAGCAGCGCTTCGGCGTGCCGCTGGAGCCCGAGCCACGCCTGGTCGGCGCGGACTGGATCGGCTGATGGCCGCCACGCGGGCGCCCCTGCCGGTTCCCCTGCGTGCCGCACTGCTGATGCTGGGCAGCACCGCCCTGTTCGCGCTGATGGTGGTGGCCATCCGCCTGGCCTCCGACAGCCTGCACACCTTCCAGATCGCCTTCTTCCGCAATTTCTTCGGCCTGCTGGCGGCGGCGCCGCTGCTGCTGCACCACGGCCCGGGGCTGCTGCGCACCGCGCACTTCCCCAAGTACCTGTTCCGCTGCATGGTCGGCATCTGCTCGATGCTGGCCGGCTTCTGGGCGATCGGGCACCTGCCGCTGGCGCAGGCGATCTCGCTGTCCTATTCCACGCCCCTGTTCGCCACCATCGCCGCGGCGGCCCTGCTGGGCGAGCAGGTGCGCGCGCGCCGCTGGGCGGCGGTGGTGCTGGGTTTCATCGGCGTGCTGGTGATCGTGCGTCCCGGCACCACCGGCTTCAGCAGCGGGGCCATGGTCGCGGTGCTGGCCGCGCTGCTGTCGGCGATCGTGGCGATCCAGATCAAGCAGCTGTCGGCTACCGAGCCGGCCGACCGCATCGTCATCTGGACCACCCTGCTGTGGGTGCCGATGTCGCTGGTGCCTGCACTGGGCGTGTGGAGCTGGCCGCACGGCATCACCTGGCTGTGGGTGATCGCCGCCGGCGTGTTCGGCACCGGCGGGCACATGCTGTGGACCCGCGCGTTGAAGCTGGGCGAGGTTTCGGCGCTGACCCCGATCGGCTTCATGCAGCTGCCGATCGTGGCGGTGTTCGGCTGGCTGCTGTTCGGCGAGGTGCTCGATGGCTGGACCCTGGCGGGCGCGCTGGTGATCCTGGCGGCCAACGCCTACATCGCCCATCGCGAGGCGGTGCTCGCGCGACGCGCAGCCACCGGCGCACCGACCACTGCGGCAAAGCCCGGCGAATGAACCCTGGCGTGGCCTGGAAAGAAAAAAGCGACGCAATGCTTGCCCACCCGCTCTTGAATCCAGTATGATTCGCGCCCTGTCGGGGTGTAGCTCAGTCTGGTAGAGCGCTACGTTCGGGACGTAGAGGTCGCAGGTTCGAATCCTGTCTCCCCGACCATCGTTTGAAGAAAAAGCCTGCCTTGCGCAGGCTTTTTCCGTTGTGGGCCCCATCGCCGCGCATGGGGCGGCGCCGACGCCCAACGGCTGACCCGGTGCTGACCACAGCCTGCGAGGGTGTCCGCAGTGCCGCTCCCGGCGCGCGGCTAGAATGCCCCCCTCCCCCCAATGCGCGCCGTGCCGCCGGCATCGCCTGGCAGCGCGGCCCTGTCCATGTCACCACCTGTTCCAGCCCTCCCGCTGCTGCAAGGACGCCTGCTCGTGTTTGCAGGGATCCTGCTGGCCGCGTTCAACCTGCGCACCGCGGTCACCTCGCTCACCCCGCTGCTGGACGTACTGGGACGCGAGTTCGGCTTCGGCTCCACGCTCGCCGGTGTGCTCGGCATGGTGCCGACCGCCGCGTTCGCCGTCGCCGGCATCGGCACGCCCCGCCTGGCGCACCGCCTGGGCCTTGAGCGCACGGTGCTGCTGGC
>JAEWAG010000010.1 GCA_023391775.1 Pseudomonadota bacterium
GCCCAGGAATGCCTCGGCCATCAGCACCAGGTAGATCAGCATGCCGAGGATCCACACCAGCTCGCGCGGCTTCTGGTAGGAGCCGTACATCAGGCCGCGGAACATGTGCAGGTAGACGACGATGAAGAACAGCGAGGCGCCGGTGCTGTGCATGTACCGGATCAGCCAGCCCCACTCCACGTCGCGCATGATGTACTCGACCGACGCGAAGGCCTCGGCCGCGCTGGGCTTGAAGTGCATCGTCAGGAAGATGCCGGTCACCAGCTGGTTGACCAGCACCACCATCGACAGCACGCCGAAGATGTACCAGATGTTGAAGTTCTTCGGCGCGTAGTACTCGGACATGTGCTTCCGGTACATCGGCGCCAGGGCCGGCGCACGCGCGTTGACCCAGTCCATCACGCCGGTGGTGGCGCGGGTGAAGATGTTCGCCATCGCTTAGGCCCCCTGCGGATCGACGCCGATGACGATGGTGTTGTCGTCGGCGTAGTGGTGCGGCGGCACGACCAGGTTGGTCGGCGCCGGCACGCCCTGGAACACGCGCCCGGCCATGTCGAACCGCGACTTGTGGCACGGGCAGAAGTAGCCGCCCTTCCACTCCGGGTCGTACGGCTCGGGCTTGATCTCGGCAGCCATCTCCGGGGCGCAGCCCAGGTGGGTGCACAGGCCGACCAGCACAGAGACGTCCGGCTTGAGCGAGCGCAGCTCGGGGCTCGCCTGGCGCACGTATTCCGGCTGCTGGTCCGCGTTGTCCGACTTGGGATCACGCAGGCGGTCGTCCAGGCCCGGCAGTGCATCGAGCACGGCCTTGGAACGCTTGACGATCCAGATCGGCTGCCCGCGCCATTCCAGGACCAGGCGCTGGCCCTCCTGCAGGGCACTGATATCGGCGGTCACCGGAGCACCGGCGAGCTTCGCCCGGGTGCTGGGATTCCACGACTTGATGAACGGTACTGCGGCGAAACCTGCCCCTACGGCCCCCACCACGGCGGTGGTGGCGGTCAGGAACCGGCGTCGGCCCGTGTTCACGGGCGCTTGGACCTCATCGTTGGCCATCCGGCACTCCGAAAATCTTGACCTGGTAGCGTTGGCTGCCTGCGACCGACTCCGGCCGCAAAAGACGCCGAAGTGTAACGGAACCCTTAACGGCGCGACAATGGCGCAGGTTCCCCCACACTCCCGCGCCGGCAACCACCTCGGGAAAAGCGCGCACTGGAAGCCTCAGCGCGCGGCCAGGACGCCGCGGTAGCGCTCGGCAAGGACGCCGACCCGCTGCACGTAGCGCTGGGTTTCGCTGTAGGGCGGCACGCCGCCGTGGCGGTCGACCGCACCCTCGCCGGCGATGTAGCCGGCCGCGGCCAGGGGCAGGTCGCCGTTGAAACGCCTGAGCAGCCAGGACAGGTACTGCACCCCGCCACGGATGTTCTGCACGGCGTCATAGCTGTCGGTGACACCGAAACGGCGCGCGGTCGCCGGCATCAGCTGCATCAGCCCCTGCGCGCCGGCATGCGACAGCGCGGTGGGATTGAACGCCGACTCGGCGTGGATCACCGCCCGCACCACGGCTTCCTCGACCCCGAACTCGCGCGCGGCGGCGGCGATCTCGTCGCGGTAGGCATCGGTGTTCAGGCGCACGGTGGCAAAGCTCAGCCCCGGCTGCACCCCGCAGGCGAAGCACGTCTCGATCACGCTGTAACTGACCGTGCGCAGGCCGACCGCACCGGAACCGGACGCGGGCGGCCGGCTGGTGAAGTGGCGCACGCCATCCTTCATATAGGAATAGACCTGGCCGTTGACCCGACGCCGGGTCGGGCTGGCCATGGCGGCCGGCCGGGCCTGGGCGGCCACCGGCGTGGCGGCCGGCGCGGTGGAGGCGCTGGCCGAGGCAACGCTTGCGGCAGCGGTCGACGCGCCTGCGGCCACGGCTGGAACAGGGGGCGGCGCGACCGGGCGCGATACCCGGCGATCGGGCGTGTAGCGGCTGGCCACGGTGCACTGGGCCCCGGGCATGCGCTTGGTCACGTAATTGGATATGCCATCTCCGCCGACGCACCGGTAAACGGTGCCAGCGCTGGCCGGGACAGCAACCAGCGCAAGCAGCAGCGGGATGACTGCCTTCCCCAAGGTCCCCATGGGCGCCAGTATCCGGCCTGGCCGCCGGATTGCAAGCCGCCCGACACCGACGTCGGAGCCCGGCCGCGGCTACAATTGCCGCCCCCTGCCCGCCTGGAATAACCACCATGACCGGGATGACCGCCACGCCGGACACCGCTCCGGACGCCGCCATCGCGCCTGCCGCCACCTCCACCCCGTCCCTGGTCCCGCTGCCGGGCGTCCCGCGCGCCATTCCCGGCGGCGCCCGCGGCAAGCTCTACATCAAGACCCACGGGTGCCAGATGAACGAGTACGACTCGGCGCGCATGGCCGACGTGCTCGCCGAGCACGAGGGCCTGGAGCTGACCGACAACCCGGAAGAGGCCGACGTCGTCCTGGTCAACACCTGCTCCATCCGCGAGAAGGCGCAGGAAAAGGTGTTCAGCCAGCTCGGCCGCTGGAAGGCGCTGAAGGAAGGCGGGCGCGAGGTGATCATCGGCGTTGGCGGCTGCGTGGCCTCCCAGGAAGGCGAGGCCATCGTCAAGCGCGCGCCGTACGTGGACCTGGTGTTCGGCCCGCAGACCCTGCACCGCCTGCCGGAGCTGATCCGCGCACGGCGCGAACTCAAGCGCCCGCAGGTGGACATCTCCTTCCCGGAGATCGAGAAGTTCGACCGCATGCCCGAGCCGCGTGCCGAGGGCCCCAGCGCCTTCGTCTCGATCATGGAGGGCTGTTCGAAGTACTGCTCGTTCTGCGTGGTGCCCTACACCCGCGGCACCGAGGTCAGCCGGCCGTTCGAGGACGTGCTGGTGGAGGTCGCCCAGCTGGCGGCGCAGGGCGTGCGCGAGATCAACCTGCTCGGCCAGAACGTCAACGCCTACCGCGGCCCCATGGGCGGGCACGATGGCGACGGCAGCGACGAGGTCGCCGACCTGGGCCTGCTGATCCGCACCATCGCCCAGATCGAGGGCATCGGCCGCATCCGCTTCACCACCTCGCATCCGCTGGAGTTCTCCGACTCGCTGGTGGAGGCCTACCGCGACGTGCCGCAGCTGGCCAACTACCTGCACCTGCCGGTGCAGGCCGGCAGCGACCGCATCCTTGCGGCGATGAAGCGGGGCTACACCACGCTGGAGTTCAAGCAGAAGATCCGCAAGCTGCGCGCGGTGCGGCCCGACATCTCGATCTCCTCGGACTTCATCGTAGGCTTCCCCGGCGAGACCGACGAGGATTTCGAGAAGACCATGAAGCTGATCGAGGACGTCGGCTTCGACCAGAGCTTCTCCTTCATCTACTCGCGCCGCCCGGGCACCCCGGCGGCGGACCTGCCGGACGACGTGTCCGACGCGGCCAAGCATGCGCGCCTGTCGCGCCTGCAGGCCACGATCAATGCCAACGCCGCGCGCATCTCCGAAGCCATGGTCGGCAGCATCCAGACCGTGCTGGTGGAGGGCCCCTCGAAGAAGAACCCCGAGGAGCTCACCGGCAAGACCGAGAACATGCGCTCGGTGAACTTCCCCGGCCACCCGCGCCTGGTCGGCCAGTTCGTGGACGTGCAGATCACCGCGGCGCTGACAAACTCGCTGCGCGGCCGTGTCGTCACCCACGGTGCCGACACCTCCGACTGACCCGGACCGCGCAACCGCCGGCCCTTCCCGCACCGCATCGCCCGCGTACCGCCCATGACTGCAAGCACCGAACGCAACTTCACCCTCGAGCCGGACGACACCGAGCGCCTGGCCAACCTGGCCGGTCCGTTCGACCAGCACCTGCGCCAGGTGGAGCTGCGACTGGGCGTGGAGATCGCCAGCCGCGGCAACGTGTTCCGTGTCACCGGCCCGGCCGCGGCCGCCTCGCGTGCCGAGCACCTGCTGCAGGCGCTGTACGACGAGGCCGGCGAGGTCACCTTCGACAGCCACGCCATCCACCTGCGGCTCAACGACGCCAACGTGGACCAGGTCGACGAGTCCGGCTACCAGGCGCAGGAAGTAGCGGTGAAGGTGCGCCGCGGCACCATCCGCGGGCGTGGCACCAACCAGGCCCGCTACCTGCACTCGATCGCCACCCACGACATCAACTTCGGCATCGGCCCGGCCGGTACCGGCAAGACCTTCCTGGCCGTGGCCATGGCCGTGGAGGCGCTGAACGAGTCGCGGGTGCAGCGCCTGGTGCTGGTGCGCCCGGCGGTGGAGGCCGGCGAGAAGCTCGGCTTCCTGCCCGGTGACCTGACCCAGAAGGTCGACCCGTACCTGCGCCCGCTGTACGACGCCCTGTACGAGATGCTGGGCGTGGAGAAGGTGGTCAAGCTGCTGGAGAAGAACGTCATCGAGATCGCGCCGCTGGCCTACATGCGTGGGCGCACGCTCAACGATGCGTTCGTGATCCTGGACGAGGCCCAGAACACCACCATCGAGCAGATGAAGATGTTCCTGACCCGCCTGGGCTTCGGCTCCACCGCGGTGGTCACCGGCGACATGACCCAGATCGACCTGCCCAAGCACGTCAAGTCCGGGCTGAAGGACGCGATCGAAGTGCTGAAGGGGGTGGAGGGCGTGAGCTTCACCTTCTTCGAGGGCCGCGACGTGGTCCGCCATCCGCTGGTGGCGCGCATCGTCAACGCCTACGACCGCCGCGACCGCGACACCGCCGGCCAGTCCGCCGGCTGATCGCCGACGCCACGGGCAGCACAGGCCGGCCGGGGATTCGCAGCGGACGGCCGTGCGCGCGATACTGCGCGCTCCCGCACTGCCCCGACGTACTTCCATGAGCAAAGGCCCCACCCGTATCGATGTCGCGGTCAGCTACGCGGTGCCGCGCGCCGGTGTGCCCGCCGCGCCGAGTTTCCGCAGGTGGGCCTCCGCCGCGCTGACCGGGCGCATCCGCCAGGCCGACCTGGCGATCCGCATTGTCGATACCGCCGAGGGCCAGGCCCTGAACCGGCATTACCGCGGCAAGGATTACGCCACCAACGTGCTCAGCTTCCCGGCGGACCTGCCGGAGGGCCTGCCCGAGGGCGTGCGCCTGCCGCTGCTGGGCGACCTGGTGATCTGCGCGCCCGTGGTCGCGCGCGAGGCCGCCGAACAGGGCAAGCCGCTGGCCGCCCACTACGCCCACCTCACCGTCCACGGCACCCTGCACCTGCTGGGCTGGGACCATGAGGACGACCGGGAAGCCGAGGCCATGGAGCAGCTGGAGCGGGAGATCCTCGCCGGGCTCGGCCTGCCGGACCCCTACGCTGCCGAGCGGGACTGAGCCATGCGCGCCCGCCTCCTGCCGGCCTGTCTCGCCCTGGCCCTGCTGCCCGCGCCGGGTGTCGCCGCCGATACCACGCCGGACCTTGCCGCGCTGATCGAATGCCGCGGCTCCTACGAGGCGTTCATGGCCCTGCTGCCGGTGCAGGCCGACCCGCTGGCGGCGGTTTCGCTGGGCTGGCGGCCGCAGGAGCAGGTCAACCCGTTCATGGTCGAGTACCGGCTCAACGTGCCGGTCACCGTGTTCGGGCACAGCTCGGACCACATCGCCTTCGCCGGTGACGCCGTGCTGGCGGTGCTGGACCTGGCCGAGCCGCGGGAGCTGGCCCGGCAGCTGCAGCTCGAGACCGGCATCGACACCCCGCAGAAGGCCCTGTTCGGGCTGGAAGTGCGCGCCGAGGAGGTGCCCGGGCCCGACGGCCGTCCCACCTGGATCGAATCGGCCGTGATCAACGTCTCGAATGTCGATTCACACCCCGGCCGGACCCTGGCCGGCTGCAGCTACAGCCGCGATCCGCTGGAACCGGAAGAGGCGCCGGAACCCGGCCAGGCCTCGCCCACGGTCGCCGTTCCACGCTAGACTGCGGCCAACGCCCGGCTCCCGGTCGCTGTTCCCACCCCCGATGTCAGAAGACGACAGTAGCAGTTCCCACGCATCCGAGCCGCACGAGCGGCGACGCAACTGGCTCGAGCGCATCAGCGCGGCCTTTTCCGGCGAACCCGACACCCGCGAAGACCTGGTCGCGCTGCTGCGCGACGCACAGAGCAACGGGCTGATCGACGCCGACACCCTGCGCATGATGGAAGGCGCGCTCTCGGTCTCCGAACTGACTGTGGGCGATGTCATGGTGTCGCGCTCGCAGATGGTGTCGCTGTCGGCGGAGTCGAGCTTCGCCGAGCTGATCGAGCAGGTGGTCGAATCCGGCCACTCGCGCTTCCCGGTCCACGGCGAGAACCGCGACGAGGTGCTCGGCATCCTGCTGGCCAAGGACCTGCTGCGTGGCGTGGCCACCAGCAAGGGCCCGTGCGAGATCCATCCGCTGCTGCGGCCGGCGGTGCTGATCCCCGAGTCCAAGAAGCTCAACGTCCTGCTCAAGGAGTTCCGGCTCTCGCGCAACCACATGGCGATCGTGGTCGACGAGTACGGCGGCGTGGCCGGCCTGGTCACCATCGAGGACGTGCTGGAGCAGATCGTCGGCCAGATCGACGACGAGCACGACGAGGCCGAGGACGACAGCGCGCTGATCGCGGTACAGGCCGACGGCCAGTACATCGTCGACGCGCTGACCCCGATCGGCGACTTCAACCAGCGCTTCGGCGCGGACTTCGCCGACGACGAGTACGACACCATCGGCGGCCTGGTCACCGAGGCCATCGGCCACCTGCCGGAGGTCGGCGAGGAGCTGACCCTGGACCGCTTCGCCTTCCGCGTGAGCCGCGCCGACGCCCGCCGCGTGCGTGCGTTCCAGGTCGGCGTGCTCCCGGCCGAGCCGGTGGACGCCGCCTGATGCCGCTGCGCGCGTGGGCGGCCGTGCTGCTGTCCGGCCTGCTGCTCCTGCTGCTCCTGCTGGCCGGCGCCGCCACGGCTGCCCCGCGGATCGGCGTGCTGACCATGCAGCCGGGCGAGGTGTTCTTCGAACGCTTCGGCCATGACGCCATCGTCGTGGTCGATCCGGCCACGGCCGAAGCCATCTCCTACAACTTCGGCTACTTCGATCCCGAAGAGCCGGACTTCGTGGCCCGTTTCGTGCGCGGCGAGATGATGTACCAGCTGGTCGCCCTGCCGGTGGACTACGACCTGGCCCAGTACCGGCAGTCCGGACGCGGCGTGACCGTGCAGTGGCTGGACCTGGAGCCCGCGCAGGCACGCGACCTGGCCGCCCGCCTGGCCGAGCGCGCGCGGCCCGAGAACTCGCGCTACCGGTACGATTACTTCACCTCCAACTGCGCCACCCAGGTACGCGACGCGCTGGACCAGGCCCTGGGCGGCGCGCTGCGTGCGCAGCTGTCCGGTCGCTCGCGCGGCAACACCTATCGCAGCGAGGCCGTGCGCCTGGCACGCCCGGCGCCATGGATGTGGCTGGGCTTCGACCTGGGCCTGGGGCCGTACGCCGACCGGCCGCTGTCGCGCTGGGAGGAGGCTTTCGTGCCGATGCGCCTGGCAGACAGCCTGCGCGAAGCACGCAACAGCGAAGGCCGGCCGCTGGTGTTGGCCGAGCAGGAGCTGCTGCCCCACCGCATCGCGCCGGAGCCGCAGGAGCGGCCGCGCCGTACGTGGCCGTGGCTGCTGGCGGGCCTGGCGTCGGCCGGCGCGATCCTGGCCC
>JAEWAG010000027.1 GCA_023391775.1 Pseudomonadota bacterium
GGCTTGTCCTGCGGCGGCGGCGGCGGCGGGGGCGGCGGCGGCGGCGGCGGGGCGTCGACCAGCGTGACCAGAATGGCACGCTCCTTCTCGACGTCGGCCTTCGGGGCGACCGCGGGGATCAGCAGCAGCATCAGCGCAGCGAGATGGAGCGCGATGACGAACGCGATGCCGATGATGCGTGGCCAGCTTAGCCCGCTGTCCTCGGTTTCTTCGTAGTTCCTGTGGACGACCAGTTGTTCAGTCATTGCGCCAATGGCTCGTTTTTGAGGCTGGAACCCGGGGGCCCCATTAGTTCACGGTGAAAACCGCATGAACCGCCAAGCATATACCAATACCGCGGCCCTGTGCCTAGGGTGCGGCGCGTCTTCTTTGCTTATTTGAGGTTGATGATCTTGCGGGCGTCTTCCGGCTTGCGGACGCCCTTGGCCAGGGCCTGCTGGGCGGCCGCCTTGGCTTCCGCCTTCTGGCCTTCCTGCCACAGGACGCGGGCCAGATTGAGGTAGGTCTCGCCATCCTTGGACAGGGGAGCGGCCTTCTGCCAGTGCTCGATCGCCTGCGGGATCTGCTCGCTGTAGTAGTACGACTGGGCCAGCGCCAGATGGGTCTGGTAGTCGGGCTTGAGCACGCCCTTCTCCATGCCCTCGTTGATCACGGCGATGACGTCTTTCTCGCGGCCTTCGAGGTTGGCGTAGGTGATGTACAGCTGGCGGTACTCGCGTTCCTCGGTCAGCTGTCCGGCGGCACGCAGCTTCTCCATCACGCCGGCGGCCTTCTCCATCTGGTCGGCCTGGCTGTAGACGGTGGCCAGGTTGGTCTGGGCGCGCTTGTCGTTCGGGTTGGCGGCGGCCAGGCGCTCGGCCAGGGCGATCGCCGCGTCGTGCTGGCTGGTCTCGGCGTAGCACGCCATCAGCAACTGCACCCAGCTGTCCTTCGGCTCCGGGGCCGATTCCACGGCCTGCTTCAGCACCGGGATGGCCTCCTGGTAGCGCTCGGCCTGGTACAGGGCCTGGCCCTTGAGCACCAGGTCCTCCGGCTTGGACGAGCCGGTCTCGGCCAGGTACTTGTCCAGCGTGGCGAGGCCGGGCTCGATCTCGTCGTCGGCCAGCTGCAGCTGGGCCAGCATCAGCATCGACTGGTAGTGGCCGTTGTTGTCCAGGCCATTGAAGTCCAGGACCTGCTGCAGATACGCCTTGGTCGCAGCGGTGTCATCCAGGTTGTAGGCAGCCTGGGAAGCCAGCTGGGCGGCCAGTGCGCGGTCGTACTCGTTCGCGCCCTCGGCACCGAGGATCTCGTCGGCCAGGGTGCGGGTCTGGGCGAAGTCGTCCTTGTTGTAGACGTCGATCATCTTCTGCAGCTTCTTGCTCAGCTTGCTCGAGGCCTTGACCTCGGGCTCCTGGCGCGTCGCCTGCGGAAACAGCTGCTCAGCCTTCTGCGATTTCTTGCCCCCACGGGACTGGGCGGACGCATCCGCCACCACCACGCCACCCAGGGCGGCAGCAATGAAGATCGACAGGACGGCGTGCTTGCTGCGGAATTTCATGGATCACCTCTTTCGTGCCATCGGCCTGCGATGGCGGATCGGGTCGGCAAACCTAACAGAACCTGCCGCTGTACGGAAAGCGTCAATTTCGAACGTTAGAAAGGCGTTACGGCCCGCAGCGCGGAGTTCGGCCCGCATTGCGGGCAGCCTGGAATGTCGGCTGCAGGCCGGGTGCCCGCTGGCGCAGGCTGGCAATGCGGTTCTGCGGATCCGGATGGGTGGACATCCACTCCGGCTGCCTCCCGCCGGCAGCTTCGATCATGTTCTCCCAGAGACTGACCGCCTGGGCCGGATCAAACCCCGCCTGCGCCATCAGGCGCTGGCCGATCTCGTCGGATTCGGTTTCCTGGGTACGAGAGAACGGCAGCAGCAGGCCGAGCTGCGCCAGGGTGCTCCCGCCCTGGGTCACCGCCTGCGAGGCGCCCTGCCCGTAGCGGGCACCGGCGACCGCACCCAGCACGCCCAGCACGCCGGAAGTGGCCGCCTGGCGCGAGACGCGCTCATTGGTGTGACGCGCGTAAACGTGACCGATCTCGTGGCCGATCACCGCCGCCAGCTGGTCCTGGTTGCGCGCGACCTTGAACATGCCGGTGTGCACGCCGACCTTGCCGCCTGGCAGGGCGAAGGCGTTGGGGCTGTCATCGACGAACACCGCCGTTTCCCACGGCAACGAGCGCCAGTCTGCAGGCAGCTGGGCGACCAGCGCCTGGACCACGCATTGCACGTAGGCCGACTGCTGGCCACCGTTGAGCGTCTTCTGCTTGGCCTTCATCTCGGTGAAGGCCTGGGCGCCCATCTGGTTCAGCTCGGCATCCGAATACGCCATGTACTGGGTGCGGCCGGTTGGCGACGTCGTGGTCGCACAGGCCGCCAGGCCCAGCGCTACCGCCGCTGCAAGCATCCACTGTTTCATGATCCCACCCTCGGTTGTTCCACGCGGAGTGTGTTCGTGACGGGCTTAACGTTCCGTCAAGCGCCGGGGGCGTTGCCGAGCCCGTGGACCAGCAGCGCCAGGGCGTTGTTGACCGCATGCGCGGCGATGGGCGCCCACAGGGTTCCGGTGCGCCAGTACAGCCAGCAGAACACCGCGCCCATCCCGGCGTAGACCGCCAGCAGCTGCACCACCGCCAGCGGCGGATTGGCGCTGAGCCCCGGCACTTCGTGCATCAGGGCGAAGGCGAGGCTGCTGAGCACCAGTCCCAGCCAGGGCCGGCCGGCGTCCAGGAAGCGTCCGAACAGCACCCGCCGGAACAGCAGTTCCTCATAGGCCGGAGCCAGCACGACCGCGAACACCAGCAGGAACAGAGGCCAGCGGCGCGAAGCCTCGTCGACCAGGGCCAGGTTCGACGGGACCGGCTCCACGCCGCTGAGCGAGATCAGCCAGCCGCCCAGCGAACTTCCGCCAAACGCCACCAGCCCCACGGCTGCGGCCCAGATCCAGGTACGCGGGCGTCGCGCCGCCTGCAGCGAACGCCGGCGTTGCGCGGCGGTGGCGGGTCGCCGCCAGAAATACAGCAGGAGGGCCGCGGCGGACATGCCCGCCACGGCGGGCAGCATCTGCACCAGGGCACCGGGCTGGCCCCGCGCTTCGGAAAAGGCCGACGCCGGCGCGTCGGCGCCAAGCTCACGGGCCAGGGCGAAGCCGCGCCAGACGCCCCAAGCGGCCAGTGCGGCGAAAGTGCCGCCCAGGACCACGACCACGGCGACCGCCAGCTCCAGGGCGAAACCGCCCAGCACCACCGGCAGGCGTGCCGGCGGAACGCTGCCGGCATGCGCCGGATCCGGCGCCGCGCCTGCCTCAGACATCGAGGTTGGACACCTTCAGCGCGTTGGTCTCGATGAACTCGCGGCGTGGCTCGACCACGTCGCCGATCAGCGTGCTGAAGATCTGGTCGGCCGCGACCGCGTCCTCGATGCGCACGCGCAGCAGGCGGCGGGTGTCCGGGTTGACCGTGGTGTCCCACAGCTGCTCGGGGTTCATCTCACCCAGACCCTTGAAACGCTGGATCTGGCGGCCCTTCTTGGCCTCTTCCAGCAACCAGGCCTGGGCCTGGGCGAAACTGCCGACCGCCTGGGTGCGGTTGCCGCGGATGACCTGCGCGCCTTCGCGGACCAGGCCGTGGAGCAGCGCGGCGGCATCACGCAGCGGACGCAGCTCGCCGGTCTCGAAGATCGACAGCGGCAGCAGCTGGATCAGCTCCTCGCCCATGTGGCGGCGGGTGACCTGCAGGGCGGCCGGGCGGGTCTCGATCGCCGGCAGCAGCTCCAGCGCGAAGCGCGGGGAACCCAGCTTGCCGCGGTTGAGCCGCGCCTCGAGTGCCTGCAGTTCATGCTGCTCGTCGGTATTGCCGGCCAGGCTCTGCGCGTCCAGCGGGGTGAAGTCGATCAGCGACTCCAGCAGCAGCGGATCGAAGCGGTGGCTGTTGCGGGCGATTGCCTCGCGCGCTCCCGAATAGGCCAGGAGCAGCTTTTCCAGCGCCTCGCCGGTGATCGGCGGCTCGCCATCGGCCGGCACCAGGGCGGCGTTGTCCACCGCGCTGCTGGCCAGGTAGGCGTCCAGCGCGGCGTCGTCCTTCAGGTACAGCTCCTGCTTGCCCTGCTTGATCTTGTACAGCGGCGGCAGGCCGATGTAGACGTGGCCACGCTCCAGCAGTTCCGGCATCTGCCGGTAGAAGAAGGTCAGCAGCAGGGTGCGGATGTGGGAGCCGTCCACGTCCGCGTCGGTCATGATGATGATGCGGTGGTAGCGCAGCTTGTCCGGGTTGTATTCGTCCTTGCCGATGCCGGTGCCCAGCGCGGTGATCAGCGTGCCGACCTCGGCCGAGGACAGCATCCGGTCGAAACGCGCACGTTCCACGTTGAGGATCTTGCCGCGCAGCGGCAGCACGGCCTGGTTCTTGCGGTTGCGGCCCTGCTTGGCCGAGCCGCCCGCCGAGTCACCCTCGACGATGAACAATTCAGATAGCGCCGGATCCTTTTCCTGGCAGTCGGCCAGCTTGCCCGGCAGCCCGGCGATGTCCAGGGCACCCTTGCGACGGGTCAGTTCGCGCGCCTTGCGGGCGGCCTCGCGGGCGCGGGCGGCATCGACCACCTTCTCGACGATGGCCTTGGCCTCCTGCGGGTGTTCCTGCAGGAACTCTTCCAGGCGCGAGCCGAAGGTGTTCTCCACCGCCGGCTTGACCTCCGAGCTGACCAGCTTCTCCTTGGTCTGGCTGGAGAAGCTCGGGTCAGGCACTTTCACCGACAACACGGCGATCATGCCTTCGCGCATGTCGTCGCCGGAAAGGTTCACCTTGGCCTGCTTGGCGAAGCCGTTCTGCTCGACGTAGTTGGTCAGGGTGCGGGTCAGCGCGGCGCGGAAGCCCGCCAGGTGGGTACCGCCATCCTTCTGCGGGATGTTGTTGGTGAAGCAGAACATCGTTTCCTGGTAGGCGTCGGTCCACTGCAGGGCGACCTCCACCACGATGCCGTTGTGCTCGCCGCTGACCGAGATCACGTTCGGGTGCAGCGGCGTCTTCAGCTGGGCCAGGTGCTCGACGAAGCTGCGGATGCCACCCTCGTACTGGAAGGTGTCCTGACGGCCCTCGCCGCGCTCGTCGATCAGGGTGATCTTGACGCCGGAGTTCAGGAACGAAAGCTCGCGCAGGCGCCGCGCCAGGATCTCGTAGTGGAACTCGACGTCGGTGAAGATCTCGCGCGCCGGCTTGAAGCGCAGCGAGGTGCCACGCCGCTCCGAGGCTTCCATCTGCTTGAGCGGATAAAGCGGCTCGCCCAGCGAGTATTCCTGCTGCCAGTGGAAGCCGTCGCGCCAGATATCCAGCCACAGGTGCTCGGACAGCGCGTTGACCACCGACACGCCCACGCCGTGCAGGCCGCCGGAAACCTTGTAGCTGTTGTCGTCGAACTTGCCGCCGGCGTGCAGCACGGTGAGGATCACCTCGGCCGCCGAACGCCCCTCTTCCTTGTGGGTATCGACCGGAATGCCGCGGCCGTTGTCGGACACGGCGACCGAACCGTCCTCGAGGATCCGCACGATGATGTCGTCGGCATGCCCGGCCAGGGCTTCGTCCACCGAGTTGTCGACCACCTCGAACACCATGTGGTGCAGACCGGTACCGTCGTGGACGTCGCCGGTGTACATGCCCGGGCGCTTGCGCACGGCCTCCAGGCCCCGCAGCACGGTGATCTTGCTGGAGTCGTAGGTACCGGGGGGGTTCGGAGTCTGTTCGCTCATGCCTTCGCCGCAATCGGAAGCCAGGCCGCACGCCTGGGCAGGCGGCCGGTGTGGCTGTGGGGTGACGGCTGATTATATCAGGCCCGGCCTGCAGGCCCCGGAAACCGGATTCAAGGGAGTTCGGGGCGGTCGACGGGGTGTTCCACGTGGAACATGGGGTGCTGTGCGGCCCGGGACACGCTTCATGACGAGCTGGGGCGCCGCGGAGCCTCCCCTGCTCCGCCAGAAGCGCGGTCGCCCGCACCGGACGGGAGCACCACTGGATGAGCCGGAAGGTGACCCGAGCGGGAATATCCGCGTCGGCACGGCCGCAACTACTCTCAAGCCTGGCCTGGCGTCGAGCGCCCAACTCCAGGACAAGTCTCGGGGCGGTTGTAGCGGTCTTTACACAGTCGGCGTTGCCTAGCCCCCGCGATCAGCCCAAAGCGGCCGCTGAGGAGCCATCCGCGCCGACGATTGCACCCTGTTCCACGTGGAACACGCGCATCACCGCCTCCAGCCCCGCAAACGCGGCAGGCATTTCGGTCGCGGTGACGAGGATCTGTACGCCAGGCTGTGCCGCCAGATGCTCGAGCACGCGTCGTTGATGCACCCGGTCCAGCTCGGACGGCAGGTCGTCCAGGGCCATGACGGGCCATTGGCCCTTGCGGCGCGCGAAATCGCCTGCCTGGCCCAGCAGCATCGCCAGCGCCGCGAGCTTGGTCTGGCCGCGTGACAGTGCCTCGCGGCCCGGAAGCCCCGCAAATGCCAGGCGCCAGTCGGCCCGGTGGGGCCCGACCCCCGTGTAGCCCATGGCCCGGTCCCGCTCACGCCCGAGGAGCAGCGCGTCGGCCAGGGACAGTTCGTTGCGACGCCAGCCGGGCTGGAACTCAAGCGAATTCAAGGGGAGCTCCGGGGAAATCCGCTGCGCGGTCTCCAGTACCAGCGGCTCGAGTTCGGACAGATAGGCCTCGCGATGCCCCGTCAGGGCCTCACCGGCCGTGGCCAGCTCCTGATCCCACGCATCCAGCTGCGCATTGCCACCGCCACTCTTCAGCAGGGCGTTGCGCTGGCGCAGCGCCCGTGAGTACCGGCGCCACGGCCCGAGAAACGCCTGTTCCACGTGGAACAGACCCCAGTCCATGAATCTGCGCCGGTTCTCGCCACCGCCGGAGATGAGCGCATGGCTACCCGGCTCGAAGGTGACCACCGCGAGTGCCGCGCAAAGCTCGCCCAGCTGGGCCACGTCCTGTCCATCGAGCCGACCGGTCCAATGGTCGCCAGCATGGCGCAGGCCGGCCCGGCGGGGCCGGCTGGGCTCCGCCGCGCCGCCCTGCTCCCACTCCACAAACACCTCGAGCGCTTCCGCGCCCTCGCGGACCAGCCCATCCCGCACCCGACCGCGGAAACTGCGGCCGTAAGCCATGAGGTGCAAGGCCTCCAGCACGCTGGTCTTGCCCGCGCCGTTGGCGCCGAGGATGAGATTCACCCCCTCGCCGGGCGCAATGGCGACCTCGGTGAAACGCCGGAACTGGCGCAAGTGCAACCGCGTGACCTTCATGCCGCGCGCACCAACGCAAAACGCCCGGCTGGGGCCGGGCGTCCTGCGGGTTCCACGTGGAACACAACGCGAACCATCGTCAGAGGCGCAGCGGCATCACGACGTGACGGCACTTGTCGCTGCCAGCCTCACGCACCAGGGCGGAAGAGTTGGCGTCGCGCAGGGCGATCACGATGTGCTCGTCGCGCAGCGCACCCAGCGCGTCCAGCAGATAGTTCACGTTGAAGCCGATCGCCAGCCCGTCGACCTTGGTCTCGGCCTCGATCTCTTCCTGGGCCTCTTCCTGCTCCGGATTGTGCGCGTTGATCTTCAGCTGGCCGGGCGAGATCTCCACGCGCACGCCGCGGTACTTCTCGTTGGACAGGATCGCTGCACGCTGCAGGGCGGCGCGCAGAACCTCGCGGTCCACCTGCACCTCCTTCTCGGCACCAATCGGGATAACCGCCTCGTAATCCGGGAAGCGGCCATCGATCAGCTTGGAAGTGAAGCTGACATCGTCGCGCTTGACCCGGATATGGCTGCGGCCGATTTCCAGCTCCAGGGCGCGATCACCGCCCTCCAGCAGGCGCTGCAGCTCGGTCACGCCCTTCCGCGGCACGATGATCTGGCGCTTGGCGGCCACCGACTGTTCCAGCGGCGCCTCGCACAGCGCCAGACGATGACCGTCGGTGGCCACGCAGCGCAGGGTCTGGTCGCGCAGGTCGAACAGCAGGCCATTGAGGTAGTAGCGCACATCCTGCTGGGCCATCGCGAATGCGGTGCGCTCGATCAGTTCCTTCAGGGCGGCCTCCGGAACGGCGATGCGCTCGGTCGCCTCGACCTCGTCCACGGACGGGAAGTCGTTGGCCGGCAGCGTCGCCAGCGAGAAGCGGCTGCGTCCGGCCTGCACGCTGACCTTCTCACCGGACAAGGTGATGGTCACCCGGCTGCCATCCGGAAGCGCGCGCACGATCTCGAACAGCTTGCGCGCGGGAATGGTGATCTCCCCATCCACCGCATCTTCGACGGGGGCACGGGCAATCATCTCGACCTCGAGGTCGGTACCGGTCAGCGACAGCTGTCCGTTCTGTACCTGGACCAGGAAATTGGCCAGAACCGGCAAGGTCTGCCGCCGCTCGACCACGTTGACGACCTGGGCCAAAGGCTTGAGCAGGGCTTCGCGCTGGAGAGTGAAACGCATGGATTCCGTGCCTCTACGCTTTTAAGAAGATGTGGAATAAATCTGAAAGCGGTGGTGCTTGGAGGGCGCCGAAGCCTGTGGAAAACTATAGCAACCCATTGATTCTGAGGTATTTTCCGGAAGGACAAACCTTGCTGGAAAGTCCCCGGCCACTGTGGGACAAGCTGTGGATGGATTTGTGGACCTGATTCTGTCCCCGGGTTATCCCCAGCCTGCCCCCGTGTTGCGCCCAATTTACCCCAGCCGCGCCCCCAGGCAGCAGCCGGGACGCCGGATTACTCGCTGAGCTTGCGGATCAGCTTGTCCCAGTCCTCGCGAAGCTTGCCGTCGGTCTCCATCAGGGTCCGGATCTGGCGGCAGGCATGCAGCACCGTGGTGTGGTCGCGGCCGGCGAAGGCGTCGCCGATCTCAGGCAGCGAGTGCTCGGTCAGCTCCTTGGTCAGGGCCATGGCGACCTGGCGCGGGCGGGCCAGCGAGCGGGTGCGGCGCTTGGACAGCAGGTCCTTGACCTGCAGGCCGTAGTAGTCGGCCACGGTCTTCTGGATGTTGGGGATGCCGATGGCCTGCTGCTGGGCGCGCAGCAGGTCGCGCAGGGTCTCCTGGGCGAACTCCACGCTGATCGTGCGGCCGGTGAAGTTGGCACGCGCCGCCAGCGTGTTGAGCGCACCTTCCAGGTCGCGCACGTTGGAGCGCATCTTCTTGGCCAGCAGGAAGGCCACCTCGTCCGGCACCTCGGTGCCGCGCTCGCGGGCCTTGGCCAGCACGATCGCCGCGCGGGTCTCGAAGTCCGGCGGATCGATCGCCACCGACAGGCCCCAGGCCAGGCGCGACTTCAGCCGCGGCTCCAGGCCATCGACCTCGCGCGGGTAGCGGTCGCAGGTCATGATGATCTGCTGCCGGCTGTCGAACAGCGAGTTGAAGGTGTGGAAGAACTCTTCCTGGGTGCGGTCCTTGCCCGCGAAGAACTGGATATCGTCGATCAGCAGCGCATCGATCTGCTGGAACTGGCGCTTGAACTGGTCGGCGGTCTTTTCCTGCAGCGCCCGGAAGAACGCGCTGTAGAACTGCTCCGAACGTAGGTACAGCACGCGCGCGCCTGGGTTCAGGCGGCGCATCTCGTTGCCGGCGGCGAACATCAGGTGGGTCTTGCCCAGGCCGGTGCCTCCGTACAGCAGCAGCGGGTTGTGCTGGCGGTCGCCCGGCTTCTGCGCCGCCTGCCAGGCCGCGGCGCGACCGAGCTGGTTGCTGCGGCCCTCGACGAAGTTCTCGAAGGTGTAGTGCGGGTCCAGGTTGCCGTTGAAGGGCTCGGCCGGCACCGCGCGCACCTGGGTCGGGGTGCCGCCATGGACCGCGGGCGCCCCGACCGGCTCGGCCGCCTTCGGCCGCGAACCTATCTCCAGCGCCACCCCGGGGTGGCCGGCGAAGTGCTGCACCAGCTCGCGGATGCGCGGCAGGTAGCGGTCGCGGACCTGCTCGACGATGAAGGCATTGGGGGCGTAGAGCACCAGCGCGTCGGGGCGCTCGTCGGCCTGAAGGGGTTTGAGCCAGGTATGGACGTCCTCGGCCGGGAATTCGGCTTGGAGGCGTTCCAGACAGCGGGGCCAGGCATCCATCGGAAAGGCAAAGCTCGTCTGGCGGCAGCCGCGCCGCCGTAGCGTCGCCGGCCACCGCATGGGCGGGATCGGGACGGGCCAGACTACCATCCGGGGGCGTCTTTTCCCAGTGTTATCCACATGGCATCCACAGGAATCCACGCCATCTACCGGAGCCCGCACACAGGTCCGACTTGACCGCGGCCTGCACCCTCCCTACACTTTCCGGTTCTTTCGACCCATTACCGAATCGAGTGCCGCCATGGCGACCAAGCGCACCTTCCAGCCCAGCAACCTCAAGCGCAAGCGCGACCACGGCTTCCGTGCCCGCATGAAGACGGCCGACG
>JAEWAG010000080.1 GCA_023391775.1 Pseudomonadota bacterium
ACCTACGCGGCGTTCGCCCTCGGCCTGGCCCTGGCGGACATGGTCAAGGCGCGTATGCACCGCTCACGTACGCCTCGCCCGCAGCGCCGCGGCGAACTCCAGCAGCCAGGGGAGCACGCACAGCACCAGGGCCGGCAGCAGGGCAGCCAGCCATAGCACGGGCGGAGCCGGCTCCCAGGCGATCGCCCAGCCGGCCGCACGGGCCTGTCCGCCCTGCCCGAGGATGATCGTAGCCAGCGCGATCCACGGCGCCATGTCCAGCACGCTGTGCACGTGCTGCTCCAGCGGCGGGATGCTGCGGACCTCGAAGGCGGTCAGGGTATCGAGCCAGCCGCACACCGCATGTATCGCCGCCAGCACCGCCAGGAGCAGCAGCAGGCCCAGTCCCGGTGCGAACGCCAGCCATGCCAGCACGCCGGTGCCGAGCAGGCCGATCTGCGCCGCATGCCACGCCGATTCGCGCAGGCCCGAGGTATGCGGCAGGTCGGTACGCCAGTGCTGCATGAAATCCACGCTCCCGGCGGCAAGCCAGGCCAGGTAGCCGGTGTAGGCCAAGCCGCCGGCGCTCATCGGTCGGACTCCTCCAGCCGGCATGGCGGCAGCGGCACATTGGCCGGACCGTTGAGCACCGCGCCGGTGCGGGCGTCGAAGCGCGAGCCGTGGCACGGGCAATCCCAGGATTTCTCCTCGCCGCTCCAGCGCACCACGCAGCCCATGTGCGTGCAGCGCGCGTCGTGTGCGTGCAGCGAGCCGTCACCGGCGCGGTACACCGCGATCCGGCGCAGGCCCCGGCGCAGCACGGCGCCGGTCCCGGCTGCGATCTGCTCCACGCCGGACAGCTGCGCCGGCCGCACCCAGTCGCGGTACTGCAGCACCGCGTTGACGTTCTCGCGCAGCCATTCACCGCCAGCGCGAACCGGCTGGCGCGCCGGGTCGTAGAGATCGCTCCAGGGGTTGTCGCGGCCTTGGACCAGGTCGCAGACCAGCAGCCCGCCGAGGGTGCCGTGGGTCATCCCGTTCCCGGAATCGCCGGTGATCAGCCACACGTTGCGGTGATGCGGATCGGCGCCGATGAAGGCCAGGCCGTCGACCGGTTCCAGCACCTGGCCCGACCAGGCCGCGTGGAAGCCTTCCACCAGCGGGAAGCGTTCGCGGGTCCAGGCCTGCAAGCGCACGTAGGCTTCCGGATCGTCGTCCTGCCCGGTCTTGTGGTCCTCGCCGCCGACCAGGATCTCCATCCACTGCGCGTCGTCGGTTTCGCGCAGGCGCACGTAGTGGTAGGGGTCGGCGTCGTCCCAGATCAGCGCGTCGGGCACCGCGCCGGCGGGCACCCGCCCGGCGACCACGTAGGTTCGGTAGGGCGCCTGCTTGGGGAAGGTGGCGGTGGTGCCATGGAATGGCACGTTGCCTGCGGCGACAACGGCCCGCGCCTGCAGCACGGTGCCGTCGTCCAGATGCACCTGGGGCGTGTCGCCGCCGGTGATCCGGTGCACATGTGCCCGCAGGAAGCGCCCGCCGGCATCACGCACCTCGCGCGCCAGCGCCAGCAGGTAGCCGCCTGCATCCACGCGTGCCTGGCGCGCGAAGCGCAGCGCCGGGCCCAGCGCCGCGGGCAGCACCTGGCCGGCCTCGACCCACTCCACCTCCAGTCCCGACTCGCGTGCCGCCTGCATCTCCTTGCGCAGGCCGGCGTCGTCGCCGGTGTGCGAGAACAGGTAACCGGGCACCCGTCGGAACCCGCAATCCGGCGCCTCGGCCGACAGCGCCTCGATCCAGTCGATCGCCGCGGCATGGCTGGCTGCGGCAAGGCGGGCGCCATCGGCGCCGTGGTGACGCTGCAGCAGGGGGAAGCGGTCGTCCAGCGCGGACGCCAGGTGTGCGGTGGTGCGCAGGGTTTCACCGGCACCGACGCCGCCGCGGTCCACGACCAGCACCTGCCTGCCCTCGCGCAGCAGGCACGCGGCGGTGGTCAGTCCGGCAATGCCGGCCCCGACCACGATCACGTCATGCGCAGCGCCAGCCGGCTGTTCCTGGAACCACGACGCGGTGGCGTCGCCCACCGGCGCCCAGACGGGAATGGTGCGTGCAGAGGACATGCGGACTCCTGTTGCAAGGCGGACTGCCTGCGGGCAGCCGCGAGGTCGGACATTGATGTCCGGCCACATTCAGGCAGTACGCGTGAAACAGGCGTCGCGCAGCGGCTCAGCCCGCGGCCGCTCCGGCCTGGTTGCGGTCCTCGTCGCGCCGCGCCAGGTGGTTGTAGATGGTGCGCACGCTGATGCCCAGCGCGCGCGCCGCCGCACCCTTGTCGTTGTTGAAATGCGCCAGCGTCGCATCCACCGCGCGCTGCTCCAGTTCGGCCAGGCTGGTGCCGACGGTGAAGTGGATGCTCGCCGCCTCGCCCGCATGGAACACCGGCGTGCCGCCCGCAGGCTCGACGTGTAGCAGGCTGGAGCGCTGCAGCAGGTAGGCGCCGTGCACCGCCGCGCGCAGTTCGCGCACGTTGCCCGGCCAGTCGTGCTGCAGCAGCGCCCGGTCGGCCCCGGGCGCCAGGCGCTTGTCCTGTCCGTAGTGCTCGTTGAGCTGCTGGATGAAGTGGTCGGCCAGGGTGACCACATCCTCGCCGCGCTCGCGCAGCGGCGGCACGCGCAGCAGCAGCGCGGATATGGCGTAGTACATGTCCTCGCGAAGCAGGCCCTTGCCCACCGCACGCACCGGGTCGGTCGAGGTGCAGAACAGCAGCCGCGGCGTCGCGGTGGCGGCGTCGGATCCATCGACCCAGGCCTGGCGCTGCATTTCCACTTCCGCCAGCAGCCGCGCCTGCAGGTGCAGGGGCAGGCGCTCCAGTCCGTTGACCAGCAAGGTGCCGCCGGCGGCGCGGGCGAACGCCGCCTCATCAGTATCGAACAGTGCGCGTTCCATCGCGTCCGGCGCCATGACTTCGCAGTCGAGCATCACCAGTTGCCCGGTGCGGCCGCTGGCCCCGTGGAGCGCACGTGCGACCGCACGCCGGCCGCTGCCGGCCTCGCCGGCCAGCAAAACCGGCGCGTCGCTGGAAGCCATGCGCATGACGGTATCGGCGAGGCGGCGCATCGCTACCGAGCCGCCGGCCAGCTCATCGGCGGCGCGGGCACCACCCAAGCCCGGCCAGTGCCGGCGGGCGATCCGGCGCAACAGCGCCTGCAGCTGTTCGGGACGGAACGGCTTGACCAGGTATTCGACCACCGGCGAGGCAATGGCCCGGACCGCGGTGTCAACGCTGGGCCGGCCGGTGGCCACCACGATGTGGCCATGCCGTGCCAGGTCCAGGCCGTCCAGCAGGTCCATGCCGTTGCCATCGGGCAAGGTGAGGTCCAGCAGGATCAGGTCGGTGCCATGGTCGCGGACGAAGGCACGCGCTTCGGCAAGGGTACCGGCGAGCTGCACTCCGCAGCCTTCATCGGCGGCCAGCTTGCCGGCTGCGCGCGCGAAACCGGTGTCGTCGTCGACGATGAGGACGGTGGGGGTCATTGGCAGCCTCGAGGGTCAACCAGGACAGCATCCGCTGCGCCGAGTTAAGCAGGGGTCGTAAATCAGGCCGGGGTTGCACAAGCGTGACCCCGCGCACGCGATCGCTCCGCCCGGCGTGCAGGCGGAGCGGTGACGGCACAAGCCTTACTCGGTGGGCTGCACCGGCGGCGGCGTGGCCGGATCGGTGACAGGGTCAGTGGCTGGAGTCGTCGACGGATCAACGCAGTTCGGATCGTTGCTGGCGCAGGGCCGCTGCGTCGCGGCCGGATCGTCCGGCATGCCGCCAGTGGCCGGCGGCATCGACGGCTCGGTCGAGGCCGGATACGGATCGTTGGCCGCTTCGGGCGTGGTGGCGGTGCGCTCGCCGGGCGCGGATGTGGTGCCGCGATCGGCGGGATCCACCTCGGGATCGGCACGGCGGTCGCAGGCCGCAGCGGACAGCATCAGGGCGACACACAGCAGTGGGATACGCATGGCAGGCCTCCGGTTGCCGCACATGCGGCCCGGCCATGACAGCCCGCAAGCGCGTCGGGCGCCGTGAACGCATCGCCCCGACCCGTGCAAAGCCGGCACCGGGCAGCGCGGCCCGGTTTACGTGGCATCCACGCGCCGGCGCGGACATTGGCCACCCGCCTCCGCGACGAAGCCAACCCCATGCGCACCCCGCCTCCTCCCGAATCGCGACCGCTCGATCCCGCCCGCCTGCGGCGTTACCTGCCGGAACTGCTCCAGCAGTTCGTGCCCGACCTGGCGCAGAAGCAGGCCGCCCTGAATCGGCCGCCCTCGCCCCAACCGGCCGCCTCGTGGCCGCTGCCGGGGCGCCGCTGATGGGCAACGATCCGCGACACGACCAGGACGCGGGGCAGCGCGGCGAGCAGCCCGGCAAGCGCGAGAGCGAGGAACGCAACGACCCGGAAGTGCAGCCGGGCGCGCGCGTCGGGCGCAAGGAGCCGCCGTACCAGGATCCGGAGCCGCGCGATGGACATCGCCAGGGATAGGCGACGCAAGGCACCGGCCCTGCTAGTGCTGGACATGATCAATCTCTTCGACTTTCCCGGCGGCACGGCAATGGCCACCGCCACGCGCCGCATTACCCCGGCGGTGGTGCGGCTGCGGCAGCGCTTCGACGATGCCGGTGCGCCGGTGATCTATGTCAACGACAACTTCGCCCAGTGGCGCGGCGAATTCCGCGACCTGGTATCCGCATGCGTCGAAGCCGGCGGCATTCCGGCCAATATCGCCACGCGCCTGGCCCCGCAGCCGGGCCACTACCACGTGCTCAAGCCCAAGCATTCCGGCTTCGCCTGCACCGCCCTGCCGGTGCTGCTCGGCAAGCTGGGCGTGCGGCGCATCGTGATTGCCGGCATCGCCGCCGACTCCTGCGTGCTGGCCACCGCCCAGGACGCCAACATGCGCGAGTACGAGGTGTGGGTACCGGGCGACTGCGTGGCCTCGCGACAGCCCGCGCGGCGGCGTGAGGCGCTGTCCCTGATGGCGCGATCGATCAACGTGCGCACCAGCGCCAGCGGCCGCGTCAGCGGCCTGTTCCCCGAAGAATGAAACATCGGTAGCAAAGGGGGGGTCGCCGCAGCGGCCGCCCCTTCGCGTATCACTTCTCGACGGGCGTGGTGGTGCCCGAGCCCGGGCCCGCGCCCAGGTCCGCGCCGGTGACCGGGTCCACGTCGGGACGCGATGCGGTACGTGCCTTCATCGCCTCAAGCGCGCCGGCCTCGGTGCTGGAGAGGTCGACCAGCGCCTCGCCGTCGCCGCCGTCCACCGCGGCCTGGCGCTCGCGGTCGGATACGACCTCCCATTGGGGGCCGCTGTTCCACGGACCCTGCGCATCGCCCGGCCCTTGCGACATGTCGAAGTAGGTGTCGGCAAAGCGCGGGTCGCTGGGAAGCTTGCCCGGGGGGAAGTTGGGCTCGATCGAGTACAGCGCCTTC
Organism: Pseudomonadota bacterium; assembly: GCA_023391775.1. GTDB lineage: Bacteria > Pseudomonadota > Gammaproteobacteria > Xanthomonadales > Xanthomonadaceae > Pseudoxanthomonas. The sequence goes on from JAEWAG010000080.1 coordinate 5,457, forward strand.
TCGAAGGACTTCTGGTGCGCCACCTCGCGGGTCATCAGGAAGGTGAGGGCGTCCTTGATGCCCGGGTCGTCGGTGACGTTGATCAGCCGTTCGTAGACGATCTTGGCGCGCGACTCGGCGGCGATGTTCGAACGCAGGTCAGCGGTCGGCTCGCCGATGGAGTCCACGTAGGCAGCCGTCCACGGCACACCGCTGGAATTGACCAGCGCCGGGCCACCGCCGTAGAGGATCTGCTGGGTGTGGCTGGTGCTGTTCTGGGTGAGGTTGCGCATCTCCATCACCTCGTCCATGCCTTCGGAGAGCACCGCCTTAGGGCCGCGATTGAGCAGCGCGACGATCGAGCCGATGATTTCCAGGTGGCTCAGCTCCTCGGTGGCGATGTCGTACAGCATGTCCTTGCGCCCCGGGTCGTTGTCGCCCAGCGCCTGGGTGAAATAGCGCATCGCCGCGGCCAGTTCGCCCTGCGGCCCGCCAAACTGCTCAAGCATCAGCGTGGCCAGGTCCGGGTCCGGGCGGGCGACGCGCACGGTGTACATCAGCCGCTTGTTGTGGATGAACATTGGATTTGCTCCTTGGTGGGATGCCTGTCGGCGGGGACGCGCTGGCTCAGCGCTTGGCGGTCACGCCTTCGGTGGTCTCGCGGGCGAGGAAGGCGAGGATCACGGACTCCTGGTGCTCGATCAGCCATTCGGCCATCGCCACCTCTTCGGCCAGGATCTGCTCGCAGACCTGGGCCACGTCCTCATGGCCGGCCTGGCGCGCTCCGATGATCAGCGCGCGGTAGGAGGCGATCTCCATGTGCTCGAAGGCATAGCTGATGCCCACGCCCTTGGCGACCTCGTCGCTCATCATCGAATTGCCGACCGCGTGCATGGACGCCATCGCATCGGCCAGTAGGCTGCGCGCGACCGGGGTCGAGCCGCCGAGGCGATCGATGCATTCCTTCAGTCGCGAGGACTGCTGCTGCGTCTCCGACACATGCGCCTCGATTCGGCCGCGCAGCTCGGGATAGTGCTCGAGCCGGCCAGCCATCGCCTTGAGCATGGTCTCGGCTTCCTGCTCCATGGTGTAGGCGTCCTGCAGCCACATCAGCACTCGTTCGCTACTGGTGCGCGTGGTCATGGCGTCTCCTTGCTCAAGCGGTCTCCGCCGCGGCAGACCACCGTGCGCCGGCGTTGGTGCATGCGCCGTGTTGCGTGCATGCAGCGATTGCACGGATTGCACGGGACGCGACCGACTCCACGCGGGCTTCACAATGCTGACCAGCCGGTTGGCTATTGTGTAGCCGCCCCCGATGTCCGGTCACAGCGAGACACCCGAAAGGATGCAAACGCCGTTACTCGACACTCCACCGGTTCACGCCCACCAGGGCGGCACCCTGCACGAGACGGTCCTCGAGGCCATGCCGGACATGGCGTGCGTCTTTGATCCCGGCCTGCGCCTTCGTTATGCCAACCATGCCCTGCTCCGCGCGCTGGGCATGCGCCGCGAAGACGTGCCTGGCCGCACCTTCCAGGAACTGGGCTTCGCCGAATGGGACGCGGGCCTGCGCGATGTCGGCGCCACGGCGGTGTTTGCCACCGGCTGCACCCTGCGCGGTGACGTACGCCTGCGCGACACCCGTGGCCGCCGCACGATGGACTGCGTGCTCGGTCCGGTGCCTGACAGGGAGGGCAAGGTCGCTACGGTGCTGGCCGTGCTGCGCGACGTCACCCAGCGCAGCGCCCTGGAGCAGTCGGCCCGGCGCAGCGAACGACGCCTCCGCGCCATCGCCAGCGCCAGTTCCAGCGTGGTCTATCGCATGGACCCGGACTGGGCGGGCGTGCAGGTGCTGGTCGGTCCGGGCAGCGAAAGCCCGGCACCGCTGTCGCGCCTGGAGCTGGTGGCCGCCCACCTGCATCCGGAGGACCACGCGCGGGTCACCCTCGCCGCCGAGCGGGCGCGCGAGGAAACCACCGTGTTCGAGGCCGAATACCGCTGGCTTCGTGACGATGGCCGCTACCACTGGCTGGCCGCGCGCGTGGTTCCGGTGCGCGGCGACGATGGACGTGTGCAGGAGTGGGTGGGCGCAACCACGGACGTTGATGTGCGCCGGCAGCAGGAGCGGCATCGCCAGCTGCTGCTCGACGAGCTCAACCACCGGGTGAAGAACACACTGGCGGTGGTCCAGTCGATCGCCGTGCAGACCCTCGGCGCGGACGGCGGACCGGCCGCATTGGAACGCTTCCAGAACCGGCTGCTGGCGCTGGCCAAGGCCCATGATCTGCTCACCGCCTCGCACTGGACCGGCACCTGCCTGCGCGACGTGGTGGAAACCGCCATCGGCCCGGGCATGGGCGGCGGCCTGGAGCGCTTCTCGATCGACGGGCCCGCGGTGCGGCTGTGTCCGCGCCAGTCGTTGGCCCTTTCCATGGCCCTGCACGAGCTGTGCACGAACGCGGTCAAGTACGGAGCGCTGTCGGCTCAAGAGGGGCACGTGCGCATCGGCTGGCAGCGGCATGCCGCCGCATCCGGCCCGCGCCTGCGGCTGGAGTGGCAGGAGAGCGGCGGGCCACCGGTATCGGCACCGACGCGCCGCGGGTTTGGCACGCGCCTGGTGGAACGCGGCCTGCGTCACGACTTGGACGGCGAGGTGGTACTCGCGTTCGACCGCAGTGGCGTAAGGTGCAGGATCGACGTTCCGCTGGTGGAGGACAGCCCGTCATGAACACGCAAGGCCAACCCCTTCGCGCCCTCGTGGTGGAGGACGAATACCTCCTGCTGGCCCTGCTGGAAGACCTTTTGCCGGAACTCGGCTTCGTAGTCACTGCGCAGGCCGGCTCGCTGGAGGGCGCGCTGGCGGCGGCGGACGATCCGGACCGCTTCGACGTGGCGCTGGTGGACGTGAACCTCGCGGGCCAGCATTCCCACGAGGCCGTGGACAGGCTGCTGGCCAAGGGCAAGCCGACGCTCTTCATCACCGGCTATGGCACTGGCCATCTGCCCCCGCGGTTCGCTTCGCTGCCGGTCCTGGGCAAGCCGTTCGGCCGCGCCGAACTGGAACGCGCACTGGCACGCCTGCGCGCCGCACTGACACCCCAGGACGCCTGAGCGCCCGCGTCGCGTCCCGCCGACGTCCGTCCAAGCCGTTCAGACTGCAGCCACGCCGATGCCGGCGAATTCACGGGCGCTGGCCGGCTGGTTGCGGAACATGACCTCCATCGCCGAAGGCGCATGCGGAGAGTCCACGATGAGTGCCGACCGGAATACCGGATTTGCCGAGCTCAAGGCCGTGGCCATGGACATCCTGCAGGGCACCGCGCACCGGCACGAACGAGGGAGCGATCCGATGGACAAGCA
>JAEWAG010000161.1 GCA_023391775.1 Pseudomonadota bacterium
GGCAGGCGCCGCGGACGCTCAGCCGGCCTGGCGCTCCTGCCGCAGCAGCTCGCGCAGGCGGCGCTTGTCGAGCTTGTTGGCGCCGGTGCGCGGCAGGTCTTCCAGCACCTGGACCCCGACCGGACGCTTGTACTTGACCAGCGTCTGCTGGCACCAGGCCAGGAAATCCTGCGGCTCGACGTGGCGGCCGGCGTGCGGCACCACGAAAGCGTACGGGCACTCGCCCAGGTACTTGTCCGGGACCGCGACCACCGCCACGTCACGCACGTCCGGATGGGTGCGGATGTGGTCCTCCACCTGGCGCGGATACACGTTGTAGCCACCGACCAGGATCATCTCCTTCTTGCGGTCGACCAGGTACAGGTAGCCGTCCTGGTCGCGGTAGCCGATGTCGCCGCTGTGCAGCCAGCCATCCGGGTCCAGCCCGGCTTCGGCGCCCTGCGCCTGCAGGCGGTAGCCGGTCATCACCTGCGGGCCGCGCACGCAGACCTCGCCGGACTCGCCGATGCCCACGGTGCGGCCCGGGTCGGCGATGTCCACCAGTTTCAGTTCGATGCCCGGCGCGGGGTGGCCGACCGAGGAGGGGCGCTGCGGATGGGCGCGCCAGTTGAACACCAGCGGTGCGCCTTCGGACATGCCCCAGCCTTCCAGCAGCGGGCAGCCGACCAGCCGGGTCCAGGCCTCGCGCAGCGGCTGCGGGCAGGGCGAGCCGCCGGTCAGGGCGAGGGTGAGGTGGCCAAGGTCGTGCTTGCCGAATTCCGGCGAGGCCATCAGCCCGGCGTAGATCGGCGCGGGGCCGCCGGCGAACACCGTGGCCTTCTGCCGTGACAGCTCCTGCAGTACCAGCTCCGGCTGGTAGCGCGGAACCAGGATCAGGGTGCTGCGCAGGAACAGCGGTGCCAGCATCGCAAAGCCCAGGCCCCAGATATGGAACAGCGGGGCCACGCCGAGGATGCGCTCCACGTCGTAACGCAGCTCCCAGCCGGTGCAGTGCGCGCGCACCGAGAACACCATGCCGGCATGGCTGTGCTCGACCGCCTTGGACAGGCCTGTGGTGCCACCGGTGAAGATCAGCAGTGCCGGATCGGACGGGCCGAGTCCGGGACATACCTCCAGCATGGCAGCGGCCGGATCCTCGCAGGGTTCGGCCAGGCCGGCCGAGCTGTCCAGCAGCAGCAGTGGGCTGCCGGTGTCCTCGGCGAGGGCCTGCGCGGCGGCGGTGCCGTCCGGGTTGTGCACGATCAGGTCCGGTGCCTGGGCCGCGAACAGCAGGGCCAGCTCACGACGTCCGTAGAAGGGGTTCAACGGCGCGTAGCGCAGGCCGGCCGCGAAGGCGGCGAAGCTGGTGACCACGCACTCGACACTGTTGGAAAGCGGTGCGGCGACGATGCCGCCGCGCGGCACCTGCGCGCGCAGGATCGTGGACAGGGCGACCACGCGCTGCCCCAGTTCGCGGTAGGTCAGTTCCCGGTCCGCGATGCACAGCGCCACCCGGTCGGGGGCCTCGCGGATGGACTGTGCCAACATGTGGGCCAGGGTGTCGGGGCTGTGCAGGTGGTTTGCGACGGGTGTTGTGCGGTCTGGTGTGATGGCTGGCATTCGAAAGGTCCTCCCCACGCCAGAGACGCCTGGCGGTGATAGGTATGTTATATAACAAAAATGTCGAGGGGGTCCCGATGAGTTCGAGAAAGGGCAGGACGCAACGTGGTGTTGCGCTTACCGAGACCGCGCCGGTCGACGAGATCGACGTGCAGGAAGTCCAGGCGCACCTGGGTTTCAAGCTGCGCATGGCGCAGGTGGCGGTGTTCCGCAACTTCATGAATGCGTTCAAGCCGTTCGACCTCCGGCCCAGTCACTACTCGGCGCTGAAGCTGATCGCGGTCAACCCGGGCATCCGCCAGCAGCGCCTGGGCGAGACCCTGGAAATCAAGCGGCCCAACCTGGTCCTGCTGGTGGCCGAACTGGAGTCGCGCGGCTGGATCGAGCGCCGCCGCAGCAAGAGCGACCTGCGCTCCTACGCGCGGCACCTGACGCCGGCCGGCGAGGAGCTGGTGCGCGCGGCCGATGCCGCGCATGAGGTCCACGAGGCACGGCTGCGCTCCCTGCTGGGGATGGACGCGGACCGCTTCGCCCGCGCGCTGGATCGCATCTGCAACGAACTCAACGACTGACGCGCGCCGGGGTTCCCGCGCCCTTTCGCGCCGTTCCAGCCGGGGTGCGCCGCACCCCGCCGCGCCTGCGTTGCCACCCTGCCGGCCGGGGCCGGCAGGCGGTGCCTGCCATCGATGCGATACGGACCTCCAGCAGCCGCCTCTGGCGCCGGGCCCGGGCCTGCTTGCTTGCGCGCCGGCAATGTTGTTATAAACTATAACAATGAACCGCTTTGCGGCTACTGCGCCGTGGGCTCCGACAGGAAAAACAGCGAGGAGAAAGAGCAATGGCCGATTACCAGGGCCGATGGAGCTGTGTGGAAGTCGTGGTGGAGAACGGCGTGGCGTGGGTGACGCTGAACCGCCCGGCCAAGCGCAACGCGATGAGCCCGACATTGAACCGGGAGATGCTCGAGGTGCTCGACGCGGTCGAGCTTGACCGCGACGCGGGCGTGCTGGTGCTGACCGGCGCCGGCGACTCGTGGTCGGCGGGCATGGACCTGAAGGAGTACTTCCGCGAGACCGATGGCCAGGAAGAGATCATGCAGGAGCGGATCCGCCGCGAATGCTCGGCCTGGCAGTGGCAGCGTCTGCGTTTCTACAGCAAGCCGACGATCGCGGCGGTCAACGGCTGGTGCTTTGGTGGCGCGTTCTCGCCGCTGGTGGCCTGTGACCTGGCCGTTGCGGCGGACGAGGCGGTGTTCGGGCTGTCGGAGATCAACTGGGGCATTCCTCCGGGCAACCTGGTGAGCAAGGCGGTGGCGGACACGATGGGCCACCGTCAGGCGCTGTACTACATCATGACCGGCAAGACCTTCACGGGTCAGGAAGCGGCGCAGATGGGGCTGGTGAACAGCTCGGTGCCGCGTGAGCAGCTGCGTGCGGAGGTGGAATCGCTGGCGGCGGCGCTGCTGGAGAAGAACCCGGTGGTGTTGCGTTTTGCCAAGCACGGCTTCAAGCGTTGCCGCGAGCTGACGTGGGAGCAGAACGAGGACTACCTGTACGCGAAGGTGGACCAGTCCAACCACCGCGACCCGGAGCGCGGCCGCGCCCAGGGCCTGAAGCAGTTCCTGGACGAGAAGACCATCAAGCCGGGCCTGCAGACCTACAAGCGCCAGGTCGGTTGATCGGCCACCTGGCATAGACACGCACCAACGGAGGAGGAGATAGCCATGCATCTGGTTGAGCAACTGATCGGCGGTGCCCGTCGCGGCGCAAGCAATGGTGGGACGTTCGAGCGGATCAATCCGGTTACCGGCGAGGTGGCCAGCCGCGCCCCGGCCGGCACCGTCGAGGACGCCAACGCCGCCGTCGAGGCCGCCGCCAAGGCCTTCCCGGCGTGGGCCGCGACCCCTCCGGCCGAGCGCCGGGCCAAGCTGTACAAGGCTGCCGAGCTGATGGACGCCCGCGCCGCCGACTTCATCCGCATCGGCGTGGCCGAGACCGGCGCCACCGGCGGCTGGTACGGCTTCAACGTGATGCTGGCGGCGAACATGCTGCGCGAGGCCGCGGCCATGACCACCCAGATCGGTGGCGAGGTCATTCCCTCCAACTATCCCGGCAGCCTGGCCATGGCCGTGCGCCAGCCGGCGGGCGTGGTGCTGGGCATCGCCCCGTGGAACGCGCCGGTCATCCTTGGTACCCGCGCCGTGGCCGTGCCGCTGGCCTGCGGCAACACCGTGGTGCTGAAGGCGGCCGAGTCCTGCCCGGGCGTGCACGTGCTGATCGGTGAGATCCTCGCCGAGGCCGGGCTGGGCGAGGGCGTCATCAACGTGGTCACCAACGCCCCGGCCGATGCGCCGGAGATCGTGGCCGCGCTGATCCGCCACCCGAAGGTGCGCCGGGTCAACTTCACCGGCTCGACCCGCGTCGGCCGCATCGTCGGCAAGCTCGCCGCCGAAAACCTCAAGCCGGCCGTGCTGGAACTGGGCGGCAAGGCGCCGCTGCTGGTGCTCGACGACGCAGACCTGGAAGCGGCACGCGATGCCGCCGCGTTCGGCGCGTTCATGAACCAGGGCCAGATCTGCATGTCCACCGAGCGTCTGGTGGTGGACAACAGCGTGGCAGACGAGTTCGTGGGCATGCTCGCAGCCAAGGCCGCCACGCTGAAGGCGGGTGATCCGGCACAGGGCAACACGCCGCTGGGCGCGCTGGTTTCTGCCGAGGGTGCGGCGCTGTGTCGCGAGCTGATCGACGATGCCGTGGCCAAGGGCGCACGGATCGCCTGCGGTGGCCAGATCGACGGCGTGGTCATGCAGCCGACGGTGATCGATGGCGTCACCCGGCAGATGCGCCTGTACTCCGAGGAGTCCTTCGGCAACCTGGTATCGGTGATCCGGGTCACCGGAGAGGAAGAGGCGGTGGCCGTCGCCAACGACAGCGACTACGGCCTGTCGTCTGCCGTGTTCAGCCGTGACGTCTCGCGTGCCTGGCGTGTGGCTTCGCGCATCGAGTCCGGCATCTGCCACATCAACGGCCCGACCGTGCACGACGAGGCGCAGATGCCGTTCGGCGGCGTCAAGGACAGCGGCTATGGCCGTTTCGGCGGCAAGGCCGGCGTGGCCGAGTTCACCGAGCTGCGCTGGATCACAATCCAGAACGGCCCGCGCCACTATCCGTTCTGAGCCAGGTCGCAGGCATGGCACTGGATTACCAGCCGCCGCTGGAAGAGGTCGCCTTCCTTCTCGGTCCGTGGTTGCGGGCCGAGGAGGACTGGCAGCAGATCGAGTGCTTTGCCGGGCTGGACGGCGAGACCGCGCAGGCGGTTCTCGCCGAGGCCGGCCGGTTCTGCGCCGAGGTGATCGCACCGCTCAACGCCAGCGGCGATGCCGAAGGCTGCCGCCTGGTCGATGGCGCGGTGCGCACCCCGGCCGGGTTCGCCGCCGCGTATCGGCGCTTCGTCGATGACGGCTGGGCTGCGCTGGCGCGCGATCCGGAATACGGCGGCCAGGGCCTGCCAGGGCTGCTCGAGGTGGCCTTTACCGAAATGCAGGTGGCGGCCAACCATGGCTGGGCCATGTACCCCGGGCTGCTGGGCGGCGCGGTGGCCTGCCTGCAGGCGCATGCCTCGCCCGGGCTCAAGGCACGCTACCTGCCGCCGCTGGTCAGCGGCCGATGGCTGCCGACGATGTGCCTGACCGAGCCGCAGGCCGGCAGCGACCTCGCGCTGTTGCGCGCGCGCGCCGAGCCCGCCGATGACGGCAGCTGGGAAGTGTCGGGCAACAAGATCTTCATCTCCGGCGGCAGCCAGGACCTGACCGAGAACATCGTCCACCTGGTGCTGGCGCGGTTGCCGGACGCTCCAGCGGGCACGCGTGGGATCTCGCTGTTCCTGGTGCCGGCGGTGCTCGAGGACGGCAGCCGCAACGCGGTGCACTGCGACGGCATCGAACACAAGATGGGCATCAATGGCAGCGCCACCACCAGCCTGCGCCTGGAGCGAGCGCGCGGGTGGATGGTGGGCGAGCCGCACCGCGGCCTGCAGTCGATGTTCGTGATGATGAACGCCGCGCGCCTGCACGCGGCAATGCAGGGCGTGGGCCATGCCGACCGCGCGTGGCAGCTCGCCGCCGACTACGCGGCGCAGCGCAGGCAGATGCGGACCCAGCCCAGGCACGACCCGGAGCAGGCCGCAGACCCGATCGCCGGACACCCGCCGATCCGCCAGCTGCTGGCCACGCTGCGTGGCTGGACAGAGGGCATGCGCGCGGCCGGGTTCTGGCTGGGCCACCAGATCGATCTGTCGCTGCACGCGCCGGACCACACCCGACGGCTGCACGCGCAGGCCCTGGTCGAACTGCTGACGCCGGTGGCCAAGGCTTACTTCACCGGGTACGGACACATGCTGGCGGACCAGGCGTTGCAGGTGTTTGGCGGTTACGGCTACGTGCGCGAGTACGGCATCGAACAGGTGGTGCGCGACAGCCGCATCGCGATGATCAACGAGGGCACCAACGAGATCCAGGCGCTGGACCTGCTGCAACGCAAGGTGCTGGCCGACGACGGCGCGCGCCTGCGGGTGTTCACCGGGGCCTGCCAGGCGCGGTGCGGGCAGGCGCGCCAGGCCGGCCTGCAGGAGCAGGCGTCGCGGCTGGAGCGGATGGGGCGCCTGCACGGCCATGCCC
>JAEWAG010000256.1 GCA_023391775.1 Pseudomonadota bacterium
TCGCCATGCGTGTCCTTGGCAAGGATGCCGCGCTCCTTCAGCGCCTCGCAATATTTGCGCGCGCCTCCGGCGGCCGGATCGAGTTCGACCGCCAGCATCAGGCCGCGGCCGCGCACCTGGTCGAAGACGCCGAACTCCCTGCCCAGGGCTTCCAGCCCTTCGCGCAGCGCATGCGACTGGTGCGAGACGTTGGCGGCGATCTGCGGCGAGGCGATCTTGCGCAGGGCCACGCGCGCGACCGCCGCCGCCAGCGGGTTGCCGCCGAAGGTGGTGCCGTGCGCACCGAAGCCCATGGCCTCGGCCACCTTCGGCCCAGCCAGCATGGCGCCGATGGGGAAGCCGCCGCCCAGGGCCTTGGCCAGGGTCACGATGTCCGGCACCACGTCGTCCTGCCAGTGCGCGAACAGGGTGCCGGTGCGGCCCATGCCGGCCTGGATCTCGTCCAGCACCAGCAGCGCACCATGCCTGTCGCACAGCGCGCGCACCTGCTTGAGGAAGCCGGAGGCGGCCGGCATCACGCCGCCCTCGCCCTGCACCGGCTCCAGCATCACCGCGGCCACGTCGCCGGCGGCCATCGCCGTCTCCAGCTGCACGATGTCGTTGAAATCCACGTAGCGGAACCCGCCGGGCAGCGGCTCGTAGCCTTCCTGGTACCTGGGCTGGGCGGTGGCGGTGACCGCGGCCAGGGTGCGGCCGTGGAAGCTGCCGCGGAAGGTGACGATCACCCGCTGCTGCGGCGCACGGCCCTGCGAGGCCGCCCACTTGCGCACCAGCTTGATCGCCGCCTCGTTGGCCTCGGCGCCGGAGTTGCAGAAGAACACGCGCTGCGCGAAGCGGCTGGCAGTAACCAGCTCCTCGGCCAGGCGCAGCGGCGGCTCGCTGAAGAAGATGTTGCTGGTATGCCAGAGCTTGCCGGCCTGCTCGACCAGGGCCGCGTGCAGGTCCGGGTCGTTGTGGCCCAGCCCGCAGACCGCGATACCGGCGCCGAAGTCCACGTACTCGCGCCCTTCGCTGTCCCAGACGCGCGCGCCCCGGCCTCGCTCCAGCACCAGCTCGCGCTGCCGGTACACGGGCAGGAAGTAGCGGTGGCCGAGGTCGATCAGGGAGGCGGTGTCGCCGGCAGCCGGCGTCGTGGCGTTCATGGCAGTGGGATGTCCGTGGAAAGAGGCCGGCGGAGGCCGGTGCGCCATTATCCGCCTGCTTCCCCGCCCCTGCCACGCCAGGGCCGGCGGACCGCGGCGCTCGCGTACCATCGGCGGCTGTCGCGCCCAGGCGCCCCTGCCCCATCGACCGACCGCCATGTCCCGCATCGAAACCCTCGCCGCCCGTGCCGGCAGCCGTCCCGACCCGGCCAGCGGCGCGCTGTCGCCGCCCCTGCAGCTGGCCACCACCTTCGAGCACACGCCCGACGGGCAGCTGCCGCAAGGCTTCCTGTACCAGCGCTACGACAACCCGACCCAGCAGGAGACCGAGCAGGCACTGGCGGCGCTGGACGATGCCGCGCGCGCCCTGCTGTTTCCGACCGGCATGGCCGCCGGCGCCACCGCGCTGCAGGCCCTGCCGCCGGGCAGCCACGTGCTGCTGTGCGACGACAGCTACTTCTCATTCCGGGCGCTGGCTGCGCAGCAGTTCCCGCGCTGGGGCCTGGAATGCACCATCGTCGACTTCACCGACCTGGACGCGGTGCGTGCGGCGATGCGGCCGCAGACGGCACTGCTGTGGGCCGAAACCCCGTCCAACCCGCTGCTGAAGGTCACCGACATCGCCGCGCTGGCAGCCATTGCCCACGAGGCCGGCGCGCGCCTGCTGGTGGACAGCACCTTCGCCCCGGCGGTGATCCAGCAGCCGCTGGCGCTGGGCGCGGACATCGTCCTGCATTCGGCCACCAAGTACCTGGGCGGCCATGGCGACGTGATGGGCGGCGTGCTGGCCTTCGCCGAGGACAGCGAACATGCCGCCGCCTGCCACCAGCTGCGCCTTCTGGCCGGCGCCACCGCCTCGCCGTTCGCGGCGTGGCTGATCCTGCGCGGCATCCGCTCGCTGCCGGCGCGCATGGCCTGGCACTGCCGCAATGCGCGGGCGGTGGCGGAGTTCCTCGCCGGCCACCCGCAGGTGTCGGCCGTGCACTACCCGGGCCTGGCCTCGCACCCGCAGCACGCGGTGGCGGCGGCGCAGATGCGCGATTTCGGCGGGATGCTGTCGTTCGAAGTGGCCGGCGGCCGCGAGGCGGCGCTGGCGGTGGCCGGGCGCCTGCAGCTGTTCACCAACGCGACCTCGCTGGGTTCGACCGAATCGCTGGTCGAGCACCGCGCCTCGATCGAAGGCCCGGCCTCGACCACGCCCGGCGGCCTGCTGCGGCTGTCGGTGGGCCTGGAACATGCCGACGACCTGGTCGCCGACCTGGAGCAGGCACTGGCCGGCTGAGCGGCAACGCGGCGCGGCCAGGCCGCGCCGCGGACGCGCGGCTTACCAGGTACCGGTGTTGGGCATCGACGCCCACGGCTCGGCCGGCGCCAGGGCATCACCCTTCTGCAGCAGCTCGATGGAGATCAGGTCCGGGGTGCGGACGAAGGCCATGCGGCCGTGGCGCGGCGGACGGTTGATGGTCACGCCCAGCGACTGCAGGTGCGCGCACAGCGCATAGATGTCATCGACCTCGAAGGCCAGGTGGCCGAAGTTGCGGGCGCTGCCGTACTCCTCCGGCGCCGAGCCATCCTCCGGCGGCCAGTTGTACGTCAGCTCGACCTCGGCCTCCGGGTTCTCCGGCGCGCCGAAGTACACCAGGGTGAAACGGCCGGCCTCGCTGTCCATGCGCCGGGTCTGCTTCAGGCCCAGGCCTTCGGTGAGGAAGCGGCTGGTCTTTTCCAGGTCGTGGACCCGGATCATCGCGTGCAGGTACTTCATGGTGCATCCAGGGCAAGGTGGGCCGCCATTGTAGGAGCGCGCGCGGCGACCGGGGTCGCAGGCGCTCGCAACGCAGCGTGCGGCTCAGTCCAGGAACAGGTCCGGCAGCAGCGGTTGCGATGGGTCGACGGCATAGCCGGACAGGTCGGCCACGCCGGCTTCCGCCAGCACCTGGTCGTCGATCAGGAAGCGGCCGCTGAAGCCTGCGGCCGGGCGCACAAGCACCGCGTGCGCGGCGTCGGCCATGATCTCCGGCCGGCGGCCGTTGGCTCCGCTCACCCCGGGGATCATGTTCAGCGCGTCGGTGGCGATCAGGGTGCGCGGCCACAGCGCATTGACCGCCACGCCCTGCGGCCCGAATTCGGCGGCCAGTCCCAGGGTGACGAAGCTCATCCCCATCTTGGCCAGGGTGTAGCCGGTGTGCGGCCCCCACCACTTCGGGTCCAGCGAAGGTGGCGGCGCCAGGGTGAGGATGTGCGGGTTGGGCGCCTGCAGCAGGTGTGGCAGGCAGGCCTGGGCGCACAGGAAGCTGCCGCGGGCGTTGACCTGCTGCATCAGGTCGAAACGCTTCATCGGGGTGTCCAGGGTGCCGCGCAGCCAGATCGCGCTGGCGTTGTTGACCAGGATGTCGATGCCGCCGAAGGCATCGACCGTGGCCGCGACCGCGGCGCGCACCTGGTCCTCCTCGCGGATGTCGCACTTCAGCGCCAGGCCCTGCCCGCCGGCCGCATTGACCGCCTCGGCCGCGGTATGGATGGTGCCGGGCCGCCTGGGGTTGGGCACCGAGGACTTGGCGGCGATGGCGACGTTGGCGCCGTCGCGGGCCGCGCGCAGGGCGATGGCCAGGCCGATGCCGCGCGAGGCGCCGGTGATGAACAGGGTCTTGCCGGAAAGGTCGGCCATGGGGGCATTCCGCGGGAAACCAGGCGGTCATTGTGCCCGGCCGTGGCCCGCCCGGAAGCAGGCACTTCAAACACGGGGGTCGGGGTTTCCTCTACAGCGGGCGTTGGGGGCCCGCTCCTATAATCCGCAGATGAATTCTTCCTGGATGGAAGCCACGCTGGCGTGGATCGGGGAAAACCCCCTCCTGGCCGGCGCGGTGATCTTCGCGATCGCCTTCTGCGACGCCCTCATCGTGGTCGGGGCCGTGGTTCCGGCGCTGCCACTGCTGTTCGCGGTGGGCGTGCTGATCGGCATGGGCGAGATCTCCGGCCCGTACGCGGTGGCCAGCGCCTCGCTGGGCGCGCTGGCCGGCGATGCCCTCAGCTACTGGGTCGGCCTGCGCTGGGGCGACCGCCTGCGCGGCGTGTGGCCGTTCAGCCGCTATCCCCAGCTGCTGGGCCGCGGCGAGAACATGTTCCGGCGCAACGCCTTCAGCGCCATCCTGGTGGCGCGCTACGTGGGTGCGATCCGCCCCTTCGTGCCGGCCATCGCCGGCATGGCGAAGATGCCGGTGCGGCGCTACCTGGTTGCCAGCGCCATCGCCTGCGTCTCCTGGGGCGTGCTGTTCCTGCTGCCGGGCTGGATGCTGGGCCAGGCCTACGACGCGGTGGCCGCGGTGGCCGGCCATCTGGTGGCGGTGCTGGGGTTGATGCTGGTGGTGATGGCCCTGGCCTGGGCCGTGGTGCTGTACACCTACCGCTGGTTCGCCGAGCATGCCGACGCCCTGCTGGGACGGGTCCTGGACTGGTCGCACCGGCACCCCGTGCTGGGCCGCTACTCGGCGGCCGTGTTCGATCCGGGCCAGCGCCAGTCGGTGCCGCTGGCCCTGCTGGCCGTGCTGCTGCTGGCCATCGGCTGGGCCTGGTTCGCGCTGCGGCTGGTGGTGCTGGGCCATGGCGAGCCGCTGGGCTGGGACCTGGCGGTGCACGAGCTGATGCTGGCCCTGCGCAACCCGCTGGCCGACTATCCGCTGGCCGCGCTGGCCTCGCTCGGCGACTGGCCAGTGCTGGCTCCTGCCTGCGCCGCGGTACTGGTCTACTTCATCTGGCGCCGGCGCTGGATGGCCGCTGCGCACTGGCTGGCGGCATTGGCCTTCGGCCTGGCCCTGACCTGGCTGCTGGGCGCCACCATGGACGTGGTCCGTCCGCCGGCGGCCAGCAGCGGCTTCGGCTTCCCCTCCATCGCCGTGACCATGTCCACCATCGCCTTCGGCTTCTTCGCCGTGCTGATCGCACGCGAGCTGCCGGGCCGGGGGCGGGTGTGGCCCTACATGGTGTCCGGCCTGGTGGTGGCGGTGATCGGCTTCGCCCGCCTCTACCTGGGCGCGCACTGGCTCAGCGACGTGGTCGGCGGGATGCTGCTGGGCATCGTCTGGCTGCTGGTGCTGGGCATCGCCTACCGCCGCCGCTTCAACCGCTCCTTCTGGGTCAAGCCGGTGGCGGCGGTGTTCTACGGCAGCTTCGCCCTGGCCGCGCTGTGGTACACCCCGCGCAACATCGAGGCCAAGCTGGCCAAGTTCGAGCCGCCGCGCGCGCCCGCTGTCGCCCAGGACATGCAGGCCTGGTGGGACGCGGACTGGACCCTGCAGCCGGCCCGCCGCAACGAGTTCGACGATACCCAGCGCTGGCCGCTGGACGTGCAGGTGGCCGGCCCGCTGGAGCCGCTGCGCCAGCGCCTGGAGGCCCGCGGCTGGACGGTGCAGCCACAGGCGCGCTGGGAGCAGGCGCTGAACATGTTCGACGACGACGCCTGGCCGGCCGGCGTGCCGGTGCTGCCGGCCACCCTGGAGGCGCATACCGAGTCGCTGCTGCTGGTGCGCGAGGATGCCGCCGCCCCCGAGCGCCGCCTGGCCCTGCGCCTGTGGCCGGCGCCGGTGCAGCTGGAGCCGGGCAGCGCTCCGCTGTGGATCGGCACGGCGCAGACCCTGAACTTCAGCCCGGCCATGGGCCTGGTGGCCACCTGGCGCCCGCATCCGGACGTGGATCCGGCGCTGGAGGAAGTGCGCGCGGCGGTTGCCGATCTGCCGCATCGTACCGAGTCGCACCCGCAGTCCGGCCTGCCGACCCTGCTGCTGCGCACGGCCAGCGACGCCACAGGCGACGTGGAACCGGACGTCGACGCCGACTGACGCGGCGCGACCGTCCGGGCACCTGATATGCGCGCGGTGGTACGCGCGCGGAATCCCTCGCCCTGACCGACCGCCCGGCGTGCCGCCAGGGCCGTGGTCCCCGGCCCGTGATCCACTAACCGCGGATATGACAAAGGCCGCATCGCTGCGGCCCTTGCGTGACCTCTGAAAGCCCGCCCCGGTGGCAGC
>JAEWAG010000267.1 GCA_023391775.1 Pseudomonadota bacterium
GGATACGTTTCCCTGGTTTGGCCATATCTGTTTGCCTGAACTTCAGGTAGAGGATCGATGCAGAGAGAATACCAATGATAATGGCCACCCATATCTGAATACTGTTATAATGCTGAACGGGATCAACTGGAGGAGCGATATCTTTTCCGGTTATAGCCTTCGCCAGCGGTGCCCAGACAGGAAGGGAAGTACTGATACTGATCTGAACTGCGGAAAGCAGCAGGACAAAGGAGCCGATAAACATCCAGAACTCCCTGGAGCTGACCGCTTCCTCTCCTCTGACGCGGGGCATTGTTTTCCACCGTCGGGCGATCAGCACCAGGCTGGAAAGGATGAGGAGTCCCAGCACCAAAAGCAGGTGCCAGTAGAGCGACTTGCCCTCACCGGTGAAAGAATGTACGGAGGTATCCCCCAAGACCCCTGTTCGAGTCAGGAAAGTAGAATACCAGATGAGTACGTAGGTGGCTGTCAGAAGAATAAATGTGATCGGAAGGGAGCGTTTGGTTGCATTGAAGATAATCAGCGTATGAAGACCTGCTATTAAAGTAAGCCAGGGCACCAGTGAGGCATTCTCAACGGGATCCCAGGCCCAGTAGCCTCCGAAGGTGAGTGATTCATAAGCCCAGGCTCCACCCAGCATAATACCTGCTCCCAGCGCTGCGGCTGCGAACAAGGACCAAACACGCGTGGGTTTCAGCCACAACTGGTAATCACCTTTCCATAATGCAGCGATGCAATAGGCGAAAGGAATCAGGGTAGCACTAAAGCCGAGGAACAGAATAGGAGGGTGAATCACCATCCAGTAGTTCTGGAGAAGGGGGTTGAGCCCATTTCCATCCGTAATGAAACTCAGGTAATTGGCCTGTTTAAAGATGGGTGCATCCATGGCGTCCCTCAGAAGCAGGAATGGGGAGCTCCCGATCTTGATATCCGGACCGATATGAAAGCCAAGGATCATGCTGGCCAGGAGCACCTGTACGAGGGAGACAACGACCATTACGCGGCTTTCAAGCGCCCTGCCGGTCCCCATGACCACGAGGCCCAGAACGGCATGCCAGAACGACCAGAGCATAAAACTTCCCTCCTGACCTTCCCAGAAGCAGGAAAGCAGGTACTGCATGGGGAGTGCCCGGGAGGAGTGCTGCCAGGCATAGTGATATTCAAAGAGGTGATGAGCGATGATATAGTAGAGGGCAAAGAATATCCCTAAGACTGAAATCGCGTGGACGATGAAACTGGAACGACCCAGGCTGAGCCAGGAGCGGCTGCCAGCCAGGTCTTTCAGTTCAGTAGATGCAGACCGATAATAGCTGAAGGCGCTGAACAAGGCAGCGACGAAGGAAAGGATCACAAAAAAATGACCCAGTTGCCCGGGCCAAAGTGTTTCCCCAATGTAATTTGTATCCAATTTATACTGGTTGTGGTGTGATGATATACTAGCCAGCGTTACCGATGGCCACCTGGTCATTCTTGTACTTGGATGGACATTTCATCTGAATCTTGTTACAACGGAAAGTATTCCCCTCCATATAACCAGTCATGACGATTTGTTCACTTCTTTCGATATCTGTAGGCTTTGCTCCACTGAAAATTACCTGATTGACGTTACCCGCTTTGTCCTTCACCCAGAAACTGAAATGATTCGGATCGATCTTTGGGTCGTAGTTCATTTCCTTGTCTTTTTCCAGGAATCCGATGACATGGTATTGCTTTCCTGGTTCGCGGGCTGCAGACTTGAACGTTTCATAGGTGCTGAAGTCTCCGAACATACTTACGATAATGCATACAGTAGCTGCAACCAGAACCAGCAGCACTATGTGTGTTTTCTTCATATCAGTAGTAATGTTTTAGAGGCAGGGACGCATCATCCGACCCTTTTGGCAAAGGTAAACCATAAAGCGCTTTGTTCCGTTTTAGTTTATTTTCGCCAAAGTTAAAATTTGCAAGCATGGCAATGGATTTGTCTGGATTTGATCCAAATTCAGTAGGACTTAAATCAAATAACATATTCGGGCTTCCATTCCGGGAGGCGGATGCGGAGCTGGTGCTGATACCTGTGCCCTGGGAGGTAACTACCTCCTATCGCGGAGGCACATCGCGTGGCCCGGAGGATGTATTTGATGCTTCTATGCAGGTAGATCTTTATGATCCTGATGTACCCGGAGGCTGGAAGAGGGGATTTTACATGACCCCGGTTGAAAAAAGCATTAAAAAGAAAAGCGATTACCTGAGGCAGTGTGCCGAACTGATCATATCTCACCTGATCGACGGTGGAGTCGTTGAAGAAAACGAGCAGCTTTCCGAGAAGCTGGAGGAAGTTAATGAAGGGAGTCGCATGTTAAACAAATGGGTGTATGAATCCGCCAAAGCTCAGCTTTTGAAAGGCAGGAAGGTGGCTCTTCTGGGAGGAGATCATAGTACACCGCTGGGATTTGTGAAAGCCCTGTCGGAACAATACCCAAGTTTCGGTATTCTCCAGATTGACGCCCATGCTGATCTGAGAAAGGCGTACGAGGGCTTCACCTATTCTCATGCTTCGATCATGTATAATATCCTTGAGGAAGTTCCGCAGGTAGAGAAGCTGGTTCAGGTTGGTATCAGGGATTACTGCGACGAGGAATTGGAATACATGGAACAGCAAGGCGATCGGGTTGTTACCTGGTTTGACCAGAAAATAAAGGAGCGCCAGTTTGAAGGGGACAGCTGGAAGCTAATATGCGAAGAGATCGTCCGTCAATTACCGGGTCAGGTATATATCAGTTTTGATATTGACGGGCTTGATCCGAAGTTATGCCCGAATACCGGCACGCCCGTACCAGGAGGTTTTGAGCTGGAGCAGGTTTTTTACCTGTTTAAGGTTTTGAGGAGTAGCGGCAGGAAGCTGATAGGCTTTGATCTGAACGAAGTGAGCAGCGGACAAAGCGGCACAGATAATATTGACAGTATAGTGGGTGCCCGTGCACTTTACAAAATGTGTAATTATCTTGTAGCAGATTAACTTTTCACCTCATGTATTCACGGCTCCTGTTCTTCCTTATGCTGATATTTTGGGGAGCAGGAGCTTTTTGTCAGCCCCTGGCCTTTAAACTGAGACCCATGGAAGGCTACTATAT
>JAEWAG010000289.1 GCA_023391775.1 Pseudomonadota bacterium
AGCAGGCCGATCTTGTGCTGGACCAGCGGATGGCGGACTTCGACGGCTTTCATGGCTGGCCTTGCGATGGTGGGGACGCGGAAAGTCTGCAGCAAACACGCCACCACGGAAAGGCGAAGCCGGCGAGCGGGCCGGCCTCGCGCGGGGCCGGGCGTCAGAACGCCCAGCGCATCACCAGCTGGTAGCTGGGGCCGGCTTCCTCGGTTTCCAGCTCGTACTCGTCGTGGTCGCGCTCCAGCTGGTCGGCGAGGGTATCGAACTTGTCGAAGAACTCGTCCTTAGTGGCATCCAGCAGGTTGTTCGCGGACAGGCGCATGGAGAAACGGTCGCCGAAGCGCTTCTCGACGAAGGCGTCCAGCTCGCCGCCGTAGCGGATCAGCACTTCCTCGCCCAGCAGCCGGGTGCGTGCGTCACTCTGCTTGCGGTAGGTGAGGCCAAAGCTGGCTGCCAGGCTGGGCAGGTCCTGGATGAAGCCGATGTTGAAGGTGCTGCGGGCCTGGTCGTTGAAGCGGCGCGTGCCGCGGAAGTCATCGATCCTCGAATCGACCCAGGCGTAGTTGAGGAACACGCCGGTATTGTCCATGCCGAAGGCGGTCAGCGGCGTGGACAGGTCGAACTCCGCGCCATAGACCTTGCCATCGCCCACATTGGCGGAGGTGAACAGCCAGCTGTCCGGCACGAACGGATTGGCCGCCATGGCGTCCTCGGCACTGGCGTAATCGCCGTCATCGACCAGGTCGGCGATGTCGTCCTCATAGTCCTCCAGCGCCGTTTCGCTGGGCTCGCCGGTGTTGACCAGTTCCACCAGGTCCTTCACGTCGCGGTAGAACAGGTTGAGCCCGACCACGCCGCGACGGCCCAGGCGGTGCTCGAAGCCCAGGTCGATGCCGTTGGCCTTCTCCGGGGACAGCGCCGGATTGCCAAGGTAGTCGTTGTCGCCGTACTCGCCCTCCAGCACCGCCGGCACCAGCTCGTTGAAGTTGGGCCGCTTGAGGGTGCGCGCCAGCGAAAGTGTGATGCGGTCGGCGTCGCCCAGGTGCCAGCGGAGGTTCACCGACGGCAGCAGTTCGTCGTAGTCGCGACGCACATGGCCGGCCGCTTCGTCATCCTCCCGGTAAGAAACCTCGCCGCGGGTGGTCTCGTAGCGCAGGCCCGCTTCCCAGGCGAATACCGCGCCGCGTCCGCTGAGCATGACGTAGGGGTCGACGCGCTTCTCCTCGATCACCGAAGCCACGCTGCGATCGAGCGCGTAGTCGGCCGGAAAGCGCGGTGGCGCCTGGTCCTCGGTATCGGCTTCCCACTCGTAGTAGCTGATGCGGCTCTCGCGCTTCTTGTTGCGCAGGTCCACGCCGAACTCCAGCTCGGCTCCGCCAGCCGGGCGCACGTGGGCGAGCGTGACGCCGGACTCGCTGTCGCGCGCGTCGATGTCCTCCGCCTCGTAGACGGTCTCGTCCCATTCGGCGCCGTCGATGCCCCAGCTCCCGTCCCAGCCGGCCGCGTCGCCGATGTAGACCTGTTCGCCCTCGGTTGAGCCTTCGTAGTTCTCGAAACGGGCATGGTCCACCAGCAGGCGGGTGTTGCCGCCGGCCATGTCGAAGCGGTACTCCAGGCCCAGGCCGTAGTTCTTCTGCTCATAAGGGTTGAAGCCTGGGACGCGCTTGTTCTCGACCTCGTCGCCGTCCACTTCCTCTTCGAACGAGACCTCGGTGACGTCGCGGTCGGTTTGCACGTAGAAGGCGTCCGCGCTGAAGCGGCCGCTTTGGCCGACGTCCGCCACGTAGCTCAGGTTGGCCGAGTAATCGCGTCCGTCCTTGACCTCGGTCTGGTCTTCCCAGCTGGTCTTTTCAGCCAGGTCCGGGCCGGTGAAGCGATCCGAGCGCTTGTACTTGGAGCGGTAGCGGTCCTGCACGTTAACGCCGGCCAGCAGGCGTCCGCCCAGCGCGTCCGTGGAGGTGACGGCGCCGAAGGTGGGATTCACCTCGCCGTCCTCCCAGCGGTTCACGCCGACCCGCACGTAGCTACCGTCGAACACGTAGGCATCGCGCAGCACGATGTTGATCGCGCCGGCCACCGCGTCGCCGCTGCGGTTGGCACTGGCGCTGCGCTTGATCTCGATGTGGTCCACCATCTCCGCCGGGATGCGGTCCACGTAGAAGGAGCGGTCATCGCCGGCCCCGGGCACCTTCTTGCCGTTGATCAGCACCTGGGTGTAGCCGCCGCCCAGCCCGCGCAGCTGCACCCCGTCATATTCCATGATGTCACTGCCGACGAAGCCCACGCCCGGCACGCGCTTGAGCATGTCGCCGACGGTGTTGGGCTCGAAGCGCTGGAAGTATTCCAGGTCATAGACCAGCGTGGGTTCGATGTCCGCCGAGCGGTTGCGGTAGGCGATCTCGGCCTGGACGACCACGGCATCGAGCTGCTTCGGCTCGCCTGCCGCCACCGGTTCGGGCGCCGCGAAGGCCGCGCACGGGGGCAGCAGCAGGCTGCAGGCGAGGGCGCGTGAGAGCGAGATGGCCAGGGTATTGCGCTTCATCGGGGCGGTCCGTCCGGGGAGTGAACGGACGGCACTGTGGTGGCTGCTCATGGCAGCGGTATGACAGGTGAGGGCGCGATGACAGCTACGTTGCGCGACTCGGGATTGTCACAATGCGGCCATACGATGCCGCCCTGACCTGACTGCGGGAATCACGATGAAGCTGCACCCTTCGTTTGCATTGCTGGTGTCGCTGGCGCTGGTGGCTTGCACGCCGGAGCCGGCACCCTCGCCGGCCGCTACCGTGCATGAGCGCGAGCCTGACGAGTACGAAGACGATGACATCCTGCTGCGCGACCACGACGTCGCCCACGCGGTGGTCAAGGAGGCCTTCGTGAGCCCCGCAGCCGAGGAGGACAACATCGACTCACCCGCCAGCTGGCTGCAGGATGGCCGGCGCATGCTGGTGGCAACCGCCAAGGCGACCGACCGCCTGGTGGTGTACGACGGAGCCACCGGCCAGCGCCTGCGCGTGGTGGGTGGCAGCGGTACCGCTCCGGGCCAGCTGCAGCGGCCCAATGGCGTGGCAACCGTGGATGACCGTTTCGTGTTCGTCGTCGAGCGCGACAACCGGCGCGTACAGATGTTCGCCCTGCCCGGGTTCGAACCGCTGCTGGCTTTTGGCGAGGACCAGCTGGTGCAGCCGTACGGCCTGTGGGTGCGGCCGGTCGCAGATGGCTACGAGGTGCTGGTGAGCGATGCCTACATGGCCGGCGAGGACGCCGCAGGCGAGGATATCGTGCCGCCGCTGCCGGACCTGGGCCGCCGCTTCCACCGCTATACCCTGGCACGCGCCGATGGTGGCTGGGACGTGCAGCACGGCGGCGCCTTTGGCGACACCACGACCGCAGGTGCCATCCGCGTGCCGGAGTCGCTGTTCGGTGACGCGGACAACGACCGCCTGCTGGTGGCCGAGGAGGATGTGCATACCGGGACCCGCCTGCGCGAGTACGACCTGCAGGGCCGTTACCGTGGCCGCGACGTGGGTGCGGGCAACTACCTGGCGCAGGCCGAGGGCGTCGCGCTGATGCGCTGCGCCGATGGCGGCGGCTGGTGGGTGGGCAGTGACCAGTTCGCCGACCGCACCGTGTTCCACCTGTTCGACCGCAGGACGCTCGAGCATGTCGGGGCGTTCGCCGGCGAGGTCACTGGACTTACCGACGGCATCTGGCTGGATGAGCGTGCCGACGAGCGCTTCCCGCAGGGCGTGCTGTACGCCTCGCACCAGGACATGGCGGTGAGTGCGTTCGACTGGCGCGACATCGCGGCCGCGCTGGACCTGGCGGACTGTCCGCGATGAGCCGCCGTCGCGCCGCCTCCACCCTCGCGGCGCTGCTGTGCATCGCCGCCCTGCCGCTGGCTGCGCAGCAGGCTGCACGCCAGCCCGAGCCCAACGTCCGGGTTCCGGCCGGCGTGGCGCATTACGCCCCCGGCGTGTTCCCGGACCGTATCGTGGTCTCGCCGGCCGAGAACGCGGCGACCGGGCTGGCGGTGGCCTGGCGCACCGATGCCTCGGTGCAAGCGCCATGGCTGGAGATCGTGGTTGCCGGCGACTCGCCCGACCCGGGGGTGCCGCGGCGGATCCGCGCGGACAGCCGTCCGTTGTCGACCGGCAACGGCCTGGCCCACCACCACCGCGCCGAAGCCAGCGGCCTGCAGCCTGACACCCTCTACGCCTGGCGCGTGCAGGGCGGCGGCACCTGGAGTGCCTGGCACCACACCCGCACCGCGGCGGCATCGGACCGGCCGCTGACCCTGCTGTACTTCGGCGACACCCAGAACCGCAACGTCAGCAACGTGACCCGGGTGGTGCGCGAGGCGATGCGCCACGCGCCGGACGCGCGCCTGGCCCTGTTCGCCGGCGACCTGGTCAGCGGTGGCGATGGCCAGGACGACATCGAGTGGGGTGAGTGGTTCGAGGCCATGGGCGCGTTGCCGACCTCCATGGCAGTGGCGCCGGCGGCCGGCAATCACGAGTACACCGAATTCCACGAGGACACGCCGCAGGAATACAAGGCACTGGGCGCGCACTGGCCGCTGGCCTTCGCCTTGCCGCGCAACGGCAGCGACGCGGCGCCGCATACCAGCTACTGGTTCGACTACCAGGGCGTGCGCGTGGCGGGGGTGGACGGGACCTCTGCGCTGGAACACGGCACCGCGGCCGCGCAGGCGCGCTGGCTGGAGCGGGTACTGGACGATGCGGGGGGGCGCTGGCGCATCGTGCTGCTGCACCAGCCGTTCCATTCGGCGGCGCGCGGTCGTGACAATGAGGTCCTGCTCGAACATCTCATGCCGGTGGTGCGGCGCCATCGCGTGGACCTTGTCCTGCAGGGGCACGACCATGTCTATGGCCGGCGCACCGCCGGGGATGACGGGGCGCCTCCCGTGCTCACCGTCTCGGTGGCCGGCCCCAAGCAGTACCGGCTATCGCCGCGCGCGCGCGCCACCATGGCGCCGGTGGCCGAGGACACCCAGCTGTTCCAGGTATTGCGGATCGACCCGGCACGCCTGCGCTACGAGGCGCGCACGGCGACAGGGCGCCTGTACGACGCGATCGAACTGGTGCGAAGCGGTGGCCAGACCCGCCTGGTGGAGGCTGTCGACGGCCGCATCGGCCCGCGTGGGTGCCCGCGCGCGCAGACCCTGAAGGGACGCAAGGACCGGTGCTGGGAATGATGCCCGGCGCCCGTACACAGGCGGGCCGCATGACCCTTTCCGGCCGCCGGCGGGTTGCCCTGCTTGCCTGCCTGGTGCCGGCCGTGGCGATTGCGCAGCCACCGGCTTGCGCGAGCCATCCGTTCCACGCCGCGCAGCCGGAGGGCGCGCCGGCGGAGGCGCTGCTGGTGGTGGACCGCTTCCTGTCGATGCCGGTGGCTTACCCGGCCAACTACGGCTCGATGCCGCGTACCCTCGCCGGCGATGGCGATCCGCTGGATGCGCTGGTGCTTACCCGCGCGCCGCTGCATCCGGGCGCGCTGGTGCGGTTCCGGCCGGTGGGGGTGCTGCGCATGCACGATCGCGGGGAGGAGGACGCAAAGATCATCGGCGTGCCGGTGGATGGCGTGGATCCGACGTGGGCCGCGGTGGCGACCATCGCCGACCTGCCCGCGGCCGAGCGCGAGCGCATCGAGGCCTTCTTCCGGGTTTACAAGGACCTTCCGGCAGGCAGCAGCCAGGTGCGCCTGGCCGGCTGGGGCGACGCGGCCGAGGCCCGGGCGGTCATCGCCCGCGCCCTGCAGCGGCATCGCGGGACGTGGTGTCTCAGGCCGCGGCGGCCTGCTCGCGGCGCGGGCCTTCGCGAAGGGCGCGGCCGACCATGGATACCAGCAGGTCCAGCTCCGCCTCGCTCATGGCGAAGTGCGGGGTGAAGCGCAGCGAGTTCTCGCCGCCGTGGATCACGTTGACCCCGTGCATGCGCAGCCATTCCTCGGTGGAGCCAGCGCCGTAGCACTTGAACTGCGGGGCCAGCTCGCAGGAGAACAGCAGACCGGTGCCCTGGACCTTGGTGATCAGCCCGCCCAGTTCCGCCTTGAGCGCCTCGAGCTTCTGCAGCGCCTGGGCGCCGCGCGAGCGGATGTTCTGCCGCACCTGCGGCGTCAGCAGGCCCAGGGTGGCGCACGCCACGTCCAGCGCACGCGGGTTGGCGGTCATGGTGTTGCCGTACACGCCCTTGCGGTACAGGCCGGCCGCATGCGCGCTCACCGCCAGCACCGACAGCGGGAACTGGGCGGCATTGAGCGCCTTGGAATAGGTTTCCATGTCCGGCGGCTCCACGCCCTCGAACCCGGGATAGTCCACCAGCGACAGCACGCCATGGACGCGCAGCCCGGCCTGGATCGAATCGACCAGTAGCAGGCTGCCGTGGGCGCGGGTCAGCTCGCGCGCGGCGCGGTAGAAGTCCACCGGCACGGCGCGGCCGGGGTCGCCTTCGCCCATCACCGGCTCCAGGAACACCGCCTCGATGAACCAGCCATAGGCCTCGGCATCGATGAAGGCCTGGCGCAGCGCGGACACGTCATACGGCGCGATCGCGATCACCGAATCCTCGTCGCGGTAGCTGGCCAGGTGCTGGCGGTAGGTACGGCGGGTGGAGTCGGAATACAGGGCCGGGCGGTCGGTGCGGCCGTGGAAGCTGCCCTTGACCACCAGGCGCTTGATCTTCGCGCCCGCGTGCGCGCCGTCCGGGTCGGTCTGCAGCTTGGCGTTGATGTCGACGATGCGGGCGGCCAGGCCGACCGCCTCGGAGCCGGAGTTCAGGCACATGAAACGCTCGAACGGGCAGCCGCCGCGGGTGTGCCCGATCTCCGCGCGCAGGGCGCGGATGAAGCGGCGCTGCGAGGGGCTGGGGGTCATGATGTTGGCCATCACCTGTGGCGCGGCAGCCGCCGCCAGCACCTCGGCCGGGGCATGACCGAAGCCGAGCATGCCGTAGCCGCCGGCGTCGTACAGCACCGCACCCTTGAGGGTGACCACCCAGGGACCGCGCGCGGCCAGGGCCACGTACGGGGTGACCGCATCGTCGGCGTAGAAGTTGACGAAGCCTTCCTGGAGGGCGGCGATCTGTGCCCCTTCGTCCAGGTCGAGCAGGTCGGCCAGCTCGGCGCGCTGGGCGGCATAGGCATCGGCGGCCGCGGCGATGGCCGACTCCAGGGCCGGATGCGTCGCCGCCAGGCGCTCGACGAGGGCGTCATCCAGGCCGGTGGTGAGGCGGGTGCCGGCGTGGCTGCGCAGCGGGGCGAGGGGGGCGAGAACGGACATGGCGGGCCTCCGGTTCAGGCCGTGGCGCGGGGCTGGGCGACGGTGGTCGCGCGGCCTCGGCCCGGCGGATCATGGCGCCGGCGCGGTGCGCGGGCGGTGTTCCCCCATCTTAAGGGGGCCGTATCGTCACTTTGCAGCGTTGGATCGGCGAAACCGTGGCATGATCCCGTCGTTTCGACGAAAAAGGGCGTCAGCTTGAAAGTTTCCGACTCCGACGAGCGCCTGCTGGCGCTGCTGCGTGAGAACGCGCGCTGCTCCACGGCCGAGCTGGCGCGGCGGCTTGGACTGTCGCGGACGACGGTGCAGAGCCGCATCGACCGGCTGGAAAAGCAGGGTGTGATCCGTGGCTATGCGGTGCGCCTGGACGATGGCTACGAGCGCGACCGGATCCGCGCCCACATCCTGATCACCGTCTCCCCCAAGCGCATGGCGGCCGTGGTCAAGGCCCTGGCCGAGATGCCCGAAGTGCGCTCGCTGCACTCGGTCAGCGGCGCGCACGACCTGGTGGCGCTGGGCGTGGCCGCGGACGTGGGCGCGATGGACGAGCTCACCGATCGCATCGGCGCGGTGGACGGGGTCGAGCGCACCTCGTCCTCGATCATCCTGTCGACCAAGTTCGAGCGCTGAGCGCCGGGGCCGCGGCCGGGCGCACGTACAATGGGCGCCCCCCGCATGCCGCCAACGCCTTGAAGAAGTCCGACTTCCACTACGACCTGCCGCAGGAACTGATCGCGCAGGAGCCGCTGGCCGAGCGTTCCGCCAGCCGGCTGCTGGTGGTGCCACCGGGCGCGGGCGCGTTCTCCGACCTGCAGGTGCGTGACCTGCCGGAGCTGCTGCAACCCGGCGACCTGCTGGTGTTCAACGACACCCGGGTGATTCCGGCGCGGCTGTTCGGGCAGAAGGAAAGCGGCGGCCGGGTCGAGATCCTGGTCGAGCGGCTGCTGCCCGGATCGCGGGCCCGGGTGCAGGTGCGCGCCAGCAAGTCGCCCAAGCCCGGCAGCCGGATCGTGCTCGACGGCGGCGGCATGGCCGAGGTGCTGGACCGGGACGGCGGGTTCTTCCTGCTGCGCTTCGAGGTGGACGGGTCGCTGGAGCAGTGGCTGGTGCGGGTCGGCCGGCTGCCGCTGCCGCCCTACATCCAGCGCGAGCCGGACGCGGCCGACGCCGAGCGCTACCAGACCGTGTTCGCGCGCGAGGTCGGCGCCGTGGCCGCGCCTACCGCCGGCCTGCATTTCGACCACGCTTTGCTCGAGCGGCTGCGCGAGCGCGGGGTCGAGTTCGGCCACGTCACCCTGCACGTGGGCGCCGGCACCTTCCAGCCGGTGCGGGTGGACGACGTGCGCGAGCACACCATGCACAGCGAGTGGCTGAACGTCGGCGCCGAGCTGGTGGCGCAGATCCGCCGCACCCGCGCCGCCGGCGGCCGGGTGGTCGCGGTCGGGACCACGGTGGTGCGCGCGCTGGAGAGCGCGATGCGCGATGGCGAACTGCAGCCGTTCGCCGGCGAGACCCGGATCTTCATCTTCCCCGGCTACCGCATCCGCAGCGTCGATGCCCTGGTGACCAACTTCCACCTGCCGGAAAGCACGCTGCTGATGCTGGTGTCGGCCTTCGCCGGCAAACAGCGGATCTTCGACGCCTACCGCCACGCGGTGGAGCAGCGCTACCGGTTCTTCTCCTATGGCGACGCGATGCTGTTGTGGGGCCTGCCGGGCTGATCCGCAGCCCGGATCAGAGCGGGCGCTTGCCCGGGTCGCCCTGCACCTCGCGCACCAGCTTCGGCACCAGGTAGCCGGACAGGCGTGCGGCCAGCTGCCGGTGCAGTTCGCGGGCCTGGTCGTCGCTGACCTCGAAGTGCGCGGTGCCATGCACCCGGTCCAGCTGGTGCAGGTAATAGGGCAGCACGCCGGCGGCAAAGCCGCGCTCGCTGAGTTCGGCCAGTGCCTGCACGCTGTCGTTGACCCCGCGCAGCAGCACGGCCTGGTTGAGCAGGGTCGCCCCGGTGCCGCGCAGGCGGGCCATGGCCGCGTCCACCGTCGCGTCGAACTCGTTGGCGTGGTTGGCGTGGACCACGAAGGTCACCGGCCACGGCAGCCCGCGCAGCCACTGCAGCAGCGCCTCGTCCACGCGCTCCGGCAGCACCACCGGCAGGCGGCTGTGGATGCGCAGGCGACGGATATGCGGGATAGCGGCCAGCTGGGCGGTCAGTTCCGCCAGCTTGGGGGTGGCCAGGGACAGCGGGTCGCCGCCGGAAAGGATCACCTCGTCGATGCCCGGATCGGCGGTGATGGATGCCACCGCCCCGGACCAGGCATCGCGTGCCGCGGTCTCTTCCGCGTACGGGAAGTGCCGCCGAAAGCAGTAGCGGCAGTGCACCGCGCAGCTGCCGGTGGTCACCAGCAGGGCGCGGCCGCGGTACTTCTGGATCACGCCGTCGGCCTTCTTGGCCGCGCCGTCGCCGACCGCGTCCAGGCCGAAGCCCGGCACCAGGCGTTCCTCGGCATCGACCGGCAACACCTGGCGCAGCAGCGGGTCGTGCAGGTCGCCGTGGCGCATCCGCGCGATGAAGCCGCGTGGCACCCGCAGCGGGAACCGGGCGGCGGCCGCGTCCGATATGCCCGCCGCGACCGCGTCCAGGCCTAGCATGGCCAGCAGCTGTCGCGGATCGCGCACGGCCTCGCGCCACAGGCGCTGCCAGCCGGCAGCGGCGGGGACGGGGGCCGGCGCCGGGACAAGGTCCGGCTGCATGGGCGTAGGGGCTGCAGGTATCATGTGGGGCCTGTTGAGGGCCCGCGGGAAAGGGCGGGCGCCTGCATTCTAACCGCCGCATCAACGCGCAGCCGCCCC